>NZ_JBYCKP010000447.1:0-1029 GCF_057473445.1 Acidithiobacillus sp. TH-A36
CAGGCAGCGAAACGTTAAGCCGGAGAAAAACACGAAACATCAAGCAGCACAACATGGCTTAGAGTCCCTCGGCTTAACGAAAACCTCGGCATAATCCGAATGGAAAATTGTTAGTCCGGCAGTGATAGGAATTCTGTCAGCAGCCATGCTCAATGCGTCGCAGGTGAGTGCCGATGTCATGGTGGAGTCCATCGCATATCCGATGACTTTCTTGCTGAAACAATCCAGCACGGTCGCCAGGTACAACCATCCTTCCCAGGTGCGGATGTAGGTGATGTCCCCGACAAGCTTGGCCCCGGGCGCCGTCGCGGTGAAGTCCCGGTTGACCAGATCAGGCAGGCCGGCGATATCGCCAGCGATCGTGGTGACGGGCCGGAACGGCCGTGGCTGGCAGGCCACCAGGCGCAGATCACCCATGATCTGGCGGACGGTGTCATCGTCGATCTGCTCGCCCTGGCGCGCCAGCTGGGCATGCACACGCCGATAGCCATACGTGTGGTCGGAATCGTCGAAGATCGCCACGATCAGGTCCTCCACACGACGCCGTTCGAGGTCCCGGGCACACGGTACATGGTTTTTCCATGCGTAATAGCCGGACCGGGACACCGATACGGCATTGCACATCATGCTCACCGAATAGTTGCCTTCTTCAGCGGAAATAGCTGCGTAAACGTCTACGGTTGCTGTTTCTTCGCGAAGAAGGCGGTGGCTTTTCCCAGGAATTCGACCTCCTGTTCCAGTGATTTCACACGTCGCCGCAGCCGACGCAACTCGTCCATTTCTGATTCAGTCAACTTATCGCCAATCTCGGGATGTTCCTCCTTATATTGGCGGACCCATCGAGAGACAGACTGTTCCGACACGTTATTTTCACGTGCAATATCAGCAATCGCGCGGGAATGCTCGATCACCTCCAGAGCAATACTGGCTTTGAACCCAGCGGAGAACCGGCGACGTTCCATACTTGCGACTCCAATTCGGCTCGGCCTCAACAATAGTCAAGGCGGTGTCCGAAAGTCGCCGGGCGGG
>NZ_JBYCKP010000448.1:0-2352 GCF_057473445.1 Acidithiobacillus sp. TH-A36
ATTTTGGCAAAGTGCCAGAAATCACGGTATGGCCACAGGCTGAAATGCCTTTATTGCTGGTGATTGAATAGGTCAGACCAGCGGATTATCAATCCGGAGGTCTGGCAATAGGCAGTTACCGTTTGTAGTTGCCTGTCACCAAGGCCATGATGCGCCGCAGAGCTACGCGAAGTTAGTGGAAAATGGTTGCGACAATAAGACCGGTAGTTGCAACAACCAGGCCGAATGTCGCATAAGTCAGCCGCCTTGCGCTCTTGTCTTGTGCTTCCGTCATACGAACAAGCGCCTCCATAGCATGAATTTCAGACACTTTTTGTCGTCTCCACATTTCTGATCTGGCGGCTACTACGATGTCGGCCAATGGTACCGGCACCATATTCACTGTCGCCTGCGTCCCGTGTTGCGATGCTAGAAATGCCAGATCATTATCGTTAAGACCAATGATTCCTCCCCCGTTAACACGGCAAATCACGCTTTCAATGGTATGTTTTTCTGTTTCTGTAGGTTTTAATTCTTTCATGGCATCATCAATATGAAGCTTATCGTAAGATTTTTTTAATGGACCAGTTGTTGCATCCCGGTTGGTGCCTATTGCGATTGGTGAGCCTGGAGATTTACAGATGGCATGATAAAACATAATCCGTGTTTGAATAATTCAGACAAGCGGATGGTGAATCCGGTAATTGGCATATGGATGCCAACTAGTCAAAATTTGTACATGGATCAATTATCCGAGGCAAAGTAACTCAAATGTCCATTATACTTAGCGAGTTCAATAGTATTTTGCGCCAGTCTTCCTGCATGACCACCTTGTGCTGCAACTCTTTCCCATAGCCTTATAGCAACCATTCTATCTTGCGGCACACCTCGACCTTTGTAGTAGAAAAAACCTAGGTCGTATTCTGCCATTGGATCTCCCTGCGCTGCAGCCTTCCTAATCCAGTAGATTGCCTTCGCGTAATTCTGGGGGCAGCCTTTACCGTGGTAGTAATCACTTCCTAAGTGATTTTCCGCCCTAGCAAATCCTTGGGCTGCTGCCTTTTTGAACCAGTAGTTCGCCTTTACATAGTTCTGCGGAACACCTTGGCCTTGATGGTAAGCAACCCCTAAGTTGTATTCTGCCATCGCAAATCCTTGGGCTGCCGCCTTTTTGAACCAGTAGTTCGCCTTTACATAGTTCTGCGGAACACCTTGGCCTTGATGGTAGTCATTCCCTAAGTTGTTTTCCGCCATAGCATCTCCCTGGGCTGCCGCCTTTTTGTACCAGTGGATAGCTCGCGTATAGTTTTTTATCGCATTTAAATAAGCACCCAACCAAGATTGCGCTGCAACATCACCTGACTTCGCCGCGTCATATAGTTTTAGAGATTCCGCAATATTTCCAGTTTTATATGCTTCATTCGCCAAATGTTCCGCCTGCGCATCCGTCATCGCATATGCACTTTCTGCGAAAGACAGTCCAATGAGAACCAACGGGATAACGACGCGAATCTTCATTAATTTCTTCCAGAGAACGCCTGTTTAATCAATAAATTCGTTGGTTGGTGCGTATACATTTGCTTTTACTTGTGCACGCAAAACGCTCACAGCGTGTTCTAATGCCATAATGAATGTCTCGCATTCAGCGTCACCACCGAGAACAATTTCCACAGAGTCGACAGATTGTAATTGGTTGTTGTCAATTCTGACTGATATGTCAGTGCTTGCTTCGTTGACCAACCGGAATAGTGTGCGACCGCCGTGCCCACTGTCGCCTCCATTTGGACAATTTGTGCCAACAGTGACAGACAGTATGTTGAAGTTTTCAAACGTCTTTGAAGATACTTGGATCTGAGTCATCTAGGTTCCTCGAATGATTGAGCGAGTCTAAAATTCAACGATGCTGTCCAGCGTCACTAGAGACATTCCCGCCAGTCAAGCAGACAGAATGCACCATTATGTTTCGTTGGCGTAAAAATTAAGGCGTACAGCAAGTGCTAGAGTTTTTTTGAATGGGTGGACAAGGAACCGTACCGAAAGAACAGAAAACACAACAATCACCTTCCTTCGGGCTTAGAATTGCACCGCAGTTTTTGCAATCATAAAACCATTGGCATGCATCCGTTGGCATCGTTTCTGTTTCTTGGTGCCCACATTTAGGACAAGTGATTACTGATTCTAATCTTATTTCCACGAGCCTCGACCCTCAGTAAAAATTTTGTCTTTTAGACATAATGCATCATTCTGTCTCGTGGTCCCAAGACCACGAACGGCAGATCGCCCGGTTTTACTCGGTTCCCCTGCCACCCAGGAGGGCGGATTATGAGACATTACGGTGCCTCTGCTCATTCTGGCCACCAGGTTTTATTCAGT
>NZ_JBYCKP010000449.1:0-3778 GCF_057473445.1 Acidithiobacillus sp. TH-A36
CAGCGACAAAAGGCCGGTCCCGCGTTTATGATGTGCGCTTTGCGGAACAGATCAGGAATCAGGTGGCTAAATCATCGACGGGATCTTCCAAAGGAAGCTTCGGGCAGCAGTCGCAGGTGTGGATTATTGTCGCATTACTGCGTGGAGCGGCAATCCTGCCGGATTCATGGCGGGCGGTGCTGGGTTCTGCGCTCGGCGATGTCGCCCGGCGGATTATGCGGCGACCCCGCCAGGTGGTGGACGCAAATCTGGCCATTGCTTTTCCCGATCTTTCTTTGGTGCAGCGCCACGATTTGCAACGCCGGCATTTTCGCGCCCTGGGTCAGGCCGCCCTAGAACTGGGACCCCTGTGGTTCTGGCCTTTGCCCCGGGCTTTGGGGCTGATTCGTGAGGTGCGCGGTGTGGAACAGGTGGATGCTGCGCTGGCAGAAGGACGTGGTGTCATTTTGTTTACCGCCCACCTCGGGGCCTGGGAAGCGGCCGTACAATACATTGGTCATCGCTGGCCGGTGACGGTGCTGTATATGGACACCCGCAACCCGGCGTTAAATGCATTGATGGCGGCAGGTCGGAGACGCAGTGGCGCGCGGTTGACGCCCAAGGAAGAGGGCATCCGTCCTCTTTTGCATACGTTGCAGCAGCATCAGGTGGTGGGTATTTTGCCGGACCAGAATGTGGATCCCCGGGAAGGAGACTATGCCCCTTTTTTTGGGCGACCCGCCTGTACCACTCCTTTGCTGGGGCGCCTGGCCCTGCGTCGGCAGAGCCCGGTATTCGGTCTGTTTGCCTACCGTCTGCCCCGTGGTCAGGGATTTCGACTGGAGTTTGTGCCCATGCCTGAAAATTTTCCTGCAGGTGAAGCGGTGGCAGACGCCACGGCCATGAATGCCGTGCTGGAAACCGCCATTCGCAAGGCCCCGGAACAATACTGGTGGGTGCATCGTCGTTTCAAGGATCAGCCGGAGGGCTGGGATTATCCATACTGAATTAATTCTTCAACAATATTTCTCTCAGGGCTTGAAAATGGTTTTTCTCAGCCCCATTAACTGGAGCATGGAGATTAGGTCACCGGGATGAATTAAGGAGATTATTCCATGGTTGATGAAAAGAATTCTTCAGTACAGTCGGTGCGTTCGGTGGATCCGGTAGAGCAGTTTTTTGATTCCCTTTTGCCCGGCGTTTTTCGTCCGGTAAATAACGGTAATCAGAATGGTTCAGTGCGCGCACATATTGCTCATATTGATGTCCTGGACCGGGATAACGAAATAGTCATTCGCGCCGAAGTACCCGGTATGGATAAGGAAAAGCTGGATGTCCAGGTTCATGGTAACCAGGTATATATCAGCGGCAGCAAGGAAGAAAACAAGACGGAAGAAGAAGGCAAGTATATTTATCGTGAACGCCGTTATGGTGATTTTTCACGGACGGTACAGTTGCCTGTTGATGTAGATGCCAGCCAGAGTAAGGCAGCCTATAAAGATGGCGTTCTGGAGTTGGTCTTACCCAAGGCGGAATCTGCCAAAAGACGGAAAATCAGCGTCGAATGAGGTTTAGCAATAGTTGAAAAAATAAAAGGGCTGGAGGGTTATACAGCCCTTTTTATATTATGAAGATCTGCATTTATTTACCGATACAGAAGCGCGAAAAAATCTCTCCGAGAATATCTTCCACATCAATTTTTCCGGTAATTTGCGCCAGGGCATTGGCGGCTTCCCGCAAGGTTTGCGCCAGGATCTCCGGGGGGGCGGCGGTTATTTGCAGGTGTAGCGCATCCGTCACTTTTTCTGTCGTGTCGGCCAGTGCCTCCACGTGGCGCTGCCGGGCACTGAAGGCACAGGCGCTGTTTTCCATGCCCATCTGCAGCATGATTTCTGCTTTCAGGGCATCCAAACCATCTCCCGCCAGCGCAGAAATGGCCAGGCAGGCTTCGTGGGCCGGTGCGTTGGGGAGGCGGGTTACCAGATCCTGCTTGTTCCAGATAATCAGTCTGGGTATGGACGGCAGGGATTCGAGAATAGTCTGGTCTTCGGCTTGCCAGCCGGCGTGGGCGTCCGCAACCAGCAATATCAGCTGGGCACTTTGCAAGATCTGCCGCGCCCGGGAAATGCCTTCCGCCTCTACCACATCTTGTGACTCCCGGAGCCCGGCCGTATCAATGAGTTCTACGGGCAGGCCGTCGAGCAGGATTTCCTCGCGCAGCAAGTCACGGGTAGTTCCGGGAACTGGGGTAACAATGGCCGCATCCCGTTGGGCCAGCGCATTCATCAGGCTGGATTTGCCAACATTGGGGCGACCGGCAAGAATGACGCGGCCACCCCTGGCGAGACGTGCACCTTGCCGGGCTTGCTGTTGCAAGTGAAGCAGCTGCTTCTGCAAGGTTTCGAGACCATGATGAACCGCGCTGTCGTGCGCAGTGCCGAGGTCTTCCTCGCTGAAATCCAGCCCGGCCTCCACCAGGGCAAGAAGTTGCAATAATTGCCCATAGATGGCGTCGACAGCCTTGGAAAAAGCGCCTTCGAGACTTGCCGAAGCGGCACGTACCTGTGCTTCGCTGCGCGCATGAATGAGGTCTGCCACGGCTTCCGCCTGGGCCAGATCCAGACGGCCATGGAGAAAAGCGCGTTCGGTAAACTCACCTGCCCGCGCTGCACGGGCGCCATGAGCGACCGATTCCTGCATCAAGGTGGCCAGTGCCAGAGGACTCCCATGTCCCTGTAATTCGACCACGTCTTCACCGGTATAGCTGTGCGGTGCAGGGAAATAAAGGGTAATACCGTGATCTATGCCCTGGCCATCGCGGCCGTAAAAATGCCGGAAACGGGCATGTCGGGCGGACCAGTTCGGGCTTTCCGGGGCCAGTCCGCAGAGGGCCTTGGCAATGCGCAGGGCGGCTGGACCAGAGAGGCGCAAAATGCCGACGCCCCCCTCTCCGGGCGGCGTCGCAATGGCGACGATGGTATCTCCCTGCTGATAGCGCATCTATAAGAACCTCGCCACGATTCAGGAACCGATGAGACAACCCGGCTGCGAAAAGCCGTGCCGCCCTAGTCTTTGGCGGCCATGATGTGTCGGGTGATCAGATATTGCTGACCAATGGAAACGACGTTGTTGGTCAACCAGTAGAGTACCAGACCTGCCGGGAAAAAAGAGAAAAACACCGCAAAAATGACCGGCAGAGCCGACATGATTTTTTTCTGCATCGGATCGACGGGCGCAGGGTTGAGACGCTGCTGAAAAAACATGGAAATGCCCATGAGCAGCGGCAGGATGTAATAAGGATCGGGCACCGCCAGATCATGAATCCAGAGGATGAAGGGCGCCTGGCGGAGTGATACGCTTTCTACCAGAACCCAGTAAAGGGCAATGAAAAAAGGCATTTGCAGAAGGATCGGCAAACAACCCGCCATCGGATTGACCTTTTCCGTACGGTAGAGCTCCATCATGGCCGCGCCCAGTTTCTGCTTATCATCACCACATTCTTTTTTCAGTTTTTCCAGTTTGGGCTGAAGCTTGCGCATATTGGCCATAGACCGGTAACTGATGGCCGAGGGATAGAAAAATATCGCCTTGATGACAATAACCAAAAGGATAATGGCCAGACCCCAGTTGCCAACCAGACCATGAAACCATTTGAGTACCAGATGCATGGGTTCGGCAATAATGGCAAACCAGCCATAATCCACCGTCTGCTCCAGACCCCGACCCAGTGCCGCCAGGCGACTTTGCTGTTTGGGACCCAGAAAAATCTGCTGGGTAATGGTGGTACTCTGCCCCGGAG
>NZ_JBYCKP010000450.1:0-1448 GCF_057473445.1 Acidithiobacillus sp. TH-A36
CGGTTTTTTTCGGGCGCGGGGTCGTCGGCGGGATATTTATCCGGCCAGCCCGTGGCGATGGCATCGCGCAACTGGCTGATCATTAAGGCGGGCTGACGCAGCTGGTTATTGCGCGGGTCCCGACCCGTCCAGCTGATATACAGGATTTGCCGTGCCGCCAACAGAGCTTCCAGCATCAGGTAATGATCATCATCCCGGCGTGAGCGGTCACCCGGACGACTCATGCCCGCCAGGGCCATCAAATCATAATCCGGGCGCGGATTGCGACGCGGATAGTCTTCCTCGTTCATGCCCAACAGGCAGATCATGGCGTAGGGAACCGCCCGCATGGGTAGCAAGGTGCAGAAGGTGACTCCACCACCGAGAAAATGGCGATGTAATTCCGGCAGGTTGAGCATGTCCAGCCAGTTGGCGCGAAATACTGTCAGGGGCAGGTCTTCGGCAAAATCCGCCAGGGCACAATCTTCCAGCCACTGCTGCAGGGCGGCGTCCAGTTGTTGCATGATTTCAGCGTCATCTGCGTCTTCGGCACTGAAAAAATCGGCGAGCAACTGCCGGGCCGCTTCAGCCCAGGCCTGCGGACTCCGCGCCGTGCTCAGAGCGTGTTGCCAGTTTTCCAGACGTTCCAGCATCTGATTGAGAGGACCCAGCAGTGCTGCGTCGAGCCCTCCGGCCTCGCCGTAGGCCTCGATATGGGCGAAGTGACTGTCATGGCCATTGGCATAACCGAGATTCAGCCGCTGCAGGGCAAAAGCACCAGTATTTTGCGCGCCGCAGTAGGACATACCCAATGCGTGGCGATGTTCTGCCGATAAACCCCAGCGCCACCCGGATTCTTCAAGCCAGGATTCGAGCAGGGGCAGATCACCGGTTTCCAAGCCAAAACGTCGACGGAAGGCCGGGCAATGCAGCAGATCACGGATTTCACTTTGCTGACAGCGCTGTTCCGGTAATTGCAGCAACCAGTCCAGTGCCTGCAGCAGGGGAGATTCTTCGCGCGCCTGCAAATCCACAATATGGTAGGGAATATAGCGTGCATCTTCGCGGTCGTACTGATCAAAAGTGGCGCGAATCAGCGGCGCAAAGCGGCTGATTTCCGGGACCATCACAATGATATCCCGAGGCTGCATGGAACCGGTGGCGAGATGGTCCAGTAGCTGGTCATGGAGAACCTGCAACTCGCGCAGGGCGCTGTGGGCGACGTGAAAAACAATGGAACGGTCGGTTTCGCAGACTGGCTGACAGTGTTCCGGAGTAATGACTTCCTGCTCGCGGATCAGTACCTGCAGTTGTCTGAGCAGGGTCTCGCCCCAGTCTTCGCTAAACAGGTCAATACGCGGGATGGCCAGCGCGCTTTGTCTGGCCCGGGTATCATCCCATTGCTCCAGCATGTTCAGAAAATCCCGACCCTGGCGACCCCATTGGGCGAGTAACACATTACATTCACT
>NZ_JBYCKP010000451.1:0-2303 GCF_057473445.1 Acidithiobacillus sp. TH-A36
CCAACAAGAAACCAGCCACTATCAGAGCATCCTTTTCCGCGTCACACTTCCCTTGCTTGATTTGGTGCCGCATCAAATTCGCCCAATGCCCCAATCCGGTTTTCGGTTCTGTATCGTATCGGGCAGGAATCCAGCCGTGCCCATTTTTCACACAAAACTGCCGGACCTGCTCCAGCCTTTCGTTGAAGCGAATATAGGATCGCTTCGAAACAGTCTGCTCGTCATCCAGCGCTGGTAACTGCGCAGCATCTTTCGTTAGAGTATTTTGCAAATGCACACCTCGTCCAAAATTTGCGGAATTCTTGCGTTACAAATGAATTAGCATATAATTATAAACCTGCACAACGGCCCATCCGCGATGTGTCAAGGGCTCTAGCAACGACGCATTAATGAGGCGCATGACCCGCAGTAGCATCGCCGCCCTGCGATTTCCGAATCGTTTTCAGATTTTTGACCCGCACGGAAAAACCTATCCCTGCACGCTCAAAGCGAAAGCCCACCGCACGCAGCTGTTCTTCGTGGTTTTTGGCTAGTTCGCCTTTTTTATATTTGTAGCGCACATCATTCGCCCAATATCCCATACGGGTTCTCGGTTCCGTGTCATAACGCACCGGAATCCAGCCGGTACCATTCTCCGCACAGTACTGTTTCACCTGTTCCAGTCGTTCTTTAAACCGTAGGTTATGCCGTGACATTTAACGCCTCCTTATTGACAATCAATTCCAAAAAACCACCGCGATGATCGTAATTCGCCAGAACTGCTCCGTTAAAAGCCTGCCGGCGTTTGGCGACCACGCCTTTGCGAAAAACAATGCGCAACATTTTTTCGGTCTGCTCGATTTCCGCCTGGGACACGTCCTCACACAAGTGAAAGAGGTCCATTTGCGTTTCTTTGCCTATCCAGTAGCGGCGCTTTCGTCCACTACCCTCTCCCATCACGCGGCCATGGGCGACCATTTCCGCAAGGATTTGCGACACCTCATGCTCAGAACGGGCACTGGGGCAGGCCTGCAAAATATCCTGCTTACTGCGTACGGGTTTGGTATCCGTCTCAAAAACGGGTGGTTTTAAACACGCCAGGATTTCCGTACGCACCGCATCCCGATCGGAATACAGCGCAACCGGTTCACGCGCGGTATGTTCAATCTGCTGAACCATTGCCAACAAATCATCTGAAGCGACAAAAGCATGGTCCACCAGCTTCCAAACCGGTTTCCCGCGTGCGCCTGTTCCTAACTTTTCGACAATCCCTTTGCGCTTGAGCACATAGACCTGCTGCGAAACATGATGGGGTTCTGGGTGGGCAGGTATGAGCCGGCTCAATCGTTCGACGGTGGTCGGTGCCCCCTCGAACTTTAACGCGGCGCATATCCAGCGTTGTATGTCTCTGCCAGTTAACATCTGTTAATTCCTCGTTACAATGTTAGTAACAGATTACCACGCCCTTTTTGACGCAAAATTTTTTGCGTGACATTTCGCAGGCGTTTCCTCTGAACTGGACTATCTGCCCAATAGCCTGGCACATGGATGATCGGTTTTTGCGCACAATAAACCGCTTTTTTAGCGTTTATTCGAAAAGTGGATCGTCCTCATCATCGGTCAGCGGGCAGGACACCGGACCGACACCTTCCCAACAAAACGCCAAAAAGCCTGTTTTTTGCTTACCTGAACACGATGGACCGGGCGCATGCTTTATAAATTCCATGCAGCGAGGATAGATTTTTGAGTCTCACGCCCTTTTCCAGCAGTTCGGCATCACAAAGCGAAGCAGAAGACCGCGAGGCACTGTTGCGCATCTATTTAGGCGAGCTATTGCCCTACCTGGGATTACCCGGATTGCACGGGGAACCCCCCGTCGATGGGGTAGCAGAAATCATGATTAACACACCGGACGATATCTGGATGGAACAGTATGGCAAAATGCAACGCCTGGACCTGCAGATTACGCCGCCGGAAAAGCTCGAAAATCTCACGGTACGTCTCGCGGCCATGGCCCGTAACATCGGTGGTGAAGGGGCTATTTTAACCGTGTATCACTGGGGCCTGCGCATTGCCGCCACACTGCCGCCCACGTCCATGAAGGGCATCAGTCTGTCCATCCGCCGCAAGGTGCGCATCCATGTTCCTCTGGAGGAATATGCCCAATCGGCCAGCCCCAGAGAAGAACTCGTTATCCCGGCTCCGCGAACGCGAGCGGAACTCCTCCAGTTTCTGCGTACCATTGTCGAACAACGCAAAACCATCCTGGTGTCTGGCGGTACCTCCAGCGGAAAAACCACGTTCCTGAATGCCCTCCTTTCCTG
>NZ_JBYCKP010000452.1:0-1209 GCF_057473445.1 Acidithiobacillus sp. TH-A36
CAGGGGTGAAATTTATCGATGGCATACCGGCTAACCTAACCCTGCCGGATGATCAACAGACCGCCGCCTGATCTATGTCAGAAAATGCTCATACACCAGATTTGACTATAGCTCTTTAGCAAATTATGTGCCATATTAGCTATAGGACAATGGCTTAGATATAAGGCCTCTGGTAACAAATAGTTATCTTGCGCCGATAATGCTCTTGATGAATAAGAACGCATCGCGCTGCCCACCAATAGGGCGTAAAACAGGCGGTGCACCTTTTTGGTGCTTCACAGAAAGTGGATAAATTAGGCTTAAGGCTATATCATCCTTGAATCAGCATACCCTGACAGTGAACCAGAGCGGATGTCCTATATAACCACCCCAATTTACTACGTGAATGATGATCCACACATTGGACATATTTACACTACGGTTTGCGCCGACGTTTTGTCCCGTTTCGAAAGACTGATGGGCAATCCGACATTTTTCCTAACCGGTACAGACGAGCATGCGACAAAGGTTGCTGAAGCCGCCAAAATGCGAAATGTTGATACGGAAAGATGGGCCGAAAGCAAGGCTACAATATTCAAGCAGGCGTTTATCTATTTTGGTATTGAGGCTTCAGATTTCATCAGAACAAGCCAAGCAAGACATATAGAGCAAGTTACCAAGAGATTCGAGGAGCTTCTGGCTTCTGGCGATATTTATCTCGGCACGTACGAGGGATGGTACGACAAAGGTCAAGAGGAATATGTTGCAGAACTTAAGGCGCGCTCTACTAACTTTCTTTCACCCATCAATAAAAAACCCTTAGTTAGGCGCACGGAGCCGTGCTTCTTTTTTAGACTGTCTGCCTATGCGGCAGAAATCCAGGCTATCATTGAAAACGACCAATTGAAAATTCGCCCACTCGCCCGGAAGCAAGAGATCTTAGCGCGCATTCGTGATGGCATTAACGACGTGCCGTGTTCTCGCCCGCGTACTGGCAACTGGGGCGTAGCTGTACCTGGGCATCCAGATCAAACGGTGTATGTCTGGATCGATGCCTTATTGAATTATCTAACGGCAGTGGATACGGACGATCGCCGACACTTCTGGCCCCCGAGCGCTCAAATCGTGGGTAAAGATATTCTCTGGTTCCATGCTGCTATTTGGCCAGCCATGCTAATGGCGCTGCAGAAAACCGACACGAACCATTGGGTTAAACTTCCGAACTCAATT
>NZ_JBYCKP010000453.1:0-1155 GCF_057473445.1 Acidithiobacillus sp. TH-A36
TTTTTCAGCAACCGCCGCCAGATCCGACAGGAATGACAGCCTGCAGAGCTGAAAAACAAAATGACTTCACCCCGGGTTTCCGCCATACGCTGCCAAAAACCCAGTTCAGAAACAGTTTTCATAGATGCCTCCCCCTCACCCATCGCGCAACAAATGGAATCACATATGCCGAGCAGCAGGAAAAATTAAAGCGTTCTGGATTCTCTCCGTATTATTGGTTAGAGTGCAAGAGAATACGGGCTCTTCGTCAGATTGAGTGGGTAGGGGGTAGAATGCTGTGGAGCGGTCGTGCCCTGAATTGGAGTTAGCTGATGGTCCCTGAAGAGCTGTTTTCTCTCGCGTTAGGATTGGTTCCGCCGTGGTTGGTGGATCATGTGACTTTCACGGTGGAGGAGAAACGCCTGGATCTGCACATCAACTTTCCCAAGGGTAGTCGCTTTGCTTGCTCCGTCTGTGGTGAGGAGTGTCCGGTACATGATACCCGTGACCATACTTGGCGGCACATGGATTTCTTCCAGCATGAAGCCTATCTCCATGCCCGCGTACCTCGTGTGAAGTGCCAGGAGCATGGAGTGCATCAGATATCTGGTCCCTGGGCACGGGAAGGCTCGCATTTCACCCTGCTCTTCGAAGCGCTGATCATGACCCTGGTGCGGGAGATGCCGGTATTGACCGTAGCCCGCCTAGTCGGCGAGACCGACACGCTCCTGTGGCGGGTGATTGACCACTATGTGCCAGAAGCCCGTACCAGAGTGGATATGGCCCATGTCCATGCCGTCGGCGTCGATGAAACCAGCAGTCGGCGCGGCCACGACTACATCACGCTCTTCGTGGATCTGGATGCCCGGCGACTCTTGTTCGCTACTCCCGGCAAGGATGCCAAGACCTTTGAGAGATTCTCCGCAGATCTACAGGCCCATGGTGGTAGCGCGGAAGCGATCACCGATGTGAGCATGGACCTCTCGCCGGCCTTCCAGAAAGGGGCTGCCGAGCACCTGCCCAATGCGGAGATCACTTTCGATCGTTTTCACCTCATGAAGCTCGTCAACGAGGCCGTGGACGACGTGCGCAAGGGGGAAGTCCTCACTCAGCCAAATCTCAAAAAGACCCGCTGGCTCTGGCTCAAGAACGATTGCAACCTCAAGGTGAAGCAGA
>NZ_JBYCKP010000454.1:0-1164 GCF_057473445.1 Acidithiobacillus sp. TH-A36
GTCAGGGGATGGCGGCGGCGGGTTTCACTGTAGCGCTGCAACAGGGTGTCTTCGCCCGCTTCCAGAAACAAAATACGTGGATGCAGTCCATACGCAACCCGTAAATCTTTGAGGGCCTGTGGCAAGGCCGCAAAAAAATCGCGATTACGCACATCTATGCTGACGGCCGCCAATAACGACTGCCCCTCGCGATGCGCCAGCTGCGCGCCAAAAGCCACCAGCAGGGTAGCGGGTAAATTATCCGCGCAATAATAACCCTGATCTTCGAGCGCCTGGAGCACCGTGGATTTTCCCGATCCTGACAGTCCGCTGACAATAATGAAGTCCCGCTCCGCCATCATTCCTCCCCGGCACTCAGACGTACCTGTTCTTCAAAGTCAGCGAGCATGTCGCCTCCGGACTCTTTCACATACTGGCTGCGGGCTGCCGCTTCCACCAGCACGGCAAGATTGCGCGCTGCCGAAACCGGAATGCGCAAGCGCGTCAGCGGAACCCCCAGAATATCCAGGTTGTCGACCTTACCCTGCAGTCGGTCGATGTCGGCCAGCTCCATATCCTGCATATCCTGAATTTCGACCACCAGACGAATGCGTTTGGAACGGACGATAGCCGCCGCACCAAAAAATTCCCGGATGTTGATAATACCCAAGCCCCGCACTTCCAGAAAATTCCGCAAAGGAGCCGGACAATGCCCGGTGATCACCTGAGGCGCCTCACGCACACATAATACGCTGTCATCGGCTACCAGACGGTGACCACGGCTAACCAGCTCCAGCGCCAGCTCGCTTTTGCCGATACCGGCCTCGCCCTGCAGCAACAACCCAACGCCCAGTACATCCACCAACACCCCATGCACTTGCTGCCGGGGAGCCAGCTCGCGATGCAGGTAAAGTTGCAGACGGGCAAGCACCTTCGGGGCCTCCAACGCAGTCGTCATGACCGCCACTTGCCGGGACCGCAGTGCCTCCAGAAGCTCTGGACTCAGCGTTTCACTTTCGCACAGTACCAACAGGCTCAGCTTTCCCGTCAGAAATTGCTCAAAACTCAGGGGGTTATCCCGTAGAAACTGAAGTTCACAAGTTCCGGCTATTTGTACGACGTGGGGACGAATAAAATTCAGAAAACCGACCAGAGCCGCGCCACCGATATCGTCTTCCGCCCAGG
>NZ_JBYCKP010000455.1:0-2222 GCF_057473445.1 Acidithiobacillus sp. TH-A36
TACTGCCATCCGCGTGGACGCTGACTTTTTCCGTGCCAGTCATGCCACTGGCTGCGGGACCATCGCCGGGGGTGGTGGCCATTTTGGAGTGATCGCTTACCAGGATGACCGGATGGTAGACATCAGGAAAAGGAATGGTGCCCATGGGGGCGTAACCCGAGGTGGCATCCAGATAGAGATCATACTGAGGGACATAGACGATGACGTGATTGAAGCGCTGGAGATTGGCGACTTTTCCTAGGCCAAAATCGTTTCCGGCCCCCAGGAGCACCGGCTGGGCGGCAATATGGCGAGCCTGCAACAGAGCCACCAATAAAGCGGCAGCGGCCTTACAGTCGCCATAGCGCTGTGTCATGGTTGTATCTGCCGGATAGGGTTTATAACCACTCAATCCCGTTTCCACGCCCACCCAGCGGATATGATGGACGGTCCAGTCATAGAGGGCTTGCACCGCTGCCTTACCCGTTTTATCGCCGGCGATTTTGTCCGCCAGTTTCTGCACTTCCGGCGTTACTTTTTCGGCGGGTTCGGCGTATTTCCAGTAGGCATCGCCTATGGCTTCCCAGTTGGGAAAGGTGCTGAGCGTGAAAGTCGGGCTGACCTGATAGAAGCTCACGGCATTGGGCTGCACAGGCTCGGGATGCGCCTGTTTGAGCGTGGCGCTGATGGTCTGGGTATTTCCCTGAACGCTGTGGGTGACCTGATAAGCGCCGGAGCCGGCCCAGTGCAGTTTCATGTCCATCGGCGCATGTACCACAATGTGGACCTGATCCGCTTGCAGGAAATACGGCACCGTATGGCTGATACTGAGCTGATTCGGGAAATACGGCTTTTTGAAATCTTCCTGCCAGTCCGAAACCAGATCATCCCCCACGGCCACATGGGGAAACACCACTGTGATCGCCTTGGCGTCACTGAATTCCGGCGCATCGGCGACTACCGGCAGGGTCCGGGTATAAATCTTGTCTTTGTCGACGTCGTATTTTTTACCGGAAGGACTGAGGGTGTAGGCCTTGATGACCTGCAAATCCGCCATTTTGGCCGGATATTGTTTATGGGCCTGGGCAAACTTCTGGACGCCGAAATGGCTGAGCGGAGAAGTAACTTCGTGAATTTGCGCGGTGTAACTGCCATTGGGATGAAGGGTGTAGGCGGCATCATAAGCCACAATCTTGAAAGGCAGGCCCTCGGTGGCCGCCTGGGCATTGGAAAAGGCGCTGAAACCCAGCACGCTGATAGCGACTGCCAAAGGTAATTTGCGGATGGATAGCATTGCGGCTCCTCATTTCGGCTAATGCCGATAGTTTGCGGACTAAAACCTACATGTTGAATGAACCATAACAAAGCTATGTTACAGTTTTATGAATCCTTGCTTGACATCTGTCACAAAATGAGAATTGATTACCCAGGGAGGGGTGAGCAGTACGGACACCGGGTGTGGGTGATCAAATCTGCTGTTTCTGGATTGCGCACCAGTAATTGCGGAGCTAAAACAGACCGGGCCTTCTCGAAGCGGGAATCTCCCCACCGGAACAGGTGCGCCAGGACCATCAGAGAAGTATTGGAGGGGATCATGAAAGTACGCTACGACCCGGACACGGATACGCTGACCATAGGGCTAAGTGAGCATCCCGTTATGGAAAGCGACGAGGCCAGCCCCGGCGTCATTTTGGATTATGATGAGCACGGGGATATAGTAGGCATCGAAATACTGAGAGCATCACACGGCGGTGCCACCCTGCAGTATAGCGGGCCCCTGATTGCCATACTCAAAAGAGTAAAATGCTCTATGCTCGGGGAATGAGGCTAGAGAGGCTCACTGGGTAGACGGAACTGCCTTAACTTTTCCTAACTCAGCAAACTGATTATCCTCACAGGACAAGCCAACATAGGGGGTGTCCCATGGCTACGGCAAGACAGCTTGATCAATCCACAACGAGTTTGTATGAACAGGATTTCTTCGCCTGGACAAAAAATCAGACGGAGGCCTTGCGTACTCGCCAGATCAGTGTTGTAGATTGGGTCAACCTGCTGGAGGAAGTAGAAAGTATGGGGGCAAGCCAGCGCCGCGAATTGGAAAGCCGCCTGACCATGAATCCTGTCCGTGGGATACAGACGGACAAACACTGAATAAAACCTGGTGGCCAGAATGAGCAGAGGCACCGTAATGTCTCATAATCCGCCCTCCTGGGTGGCAGGGGAACCGAGTAAAACCGGGCGAT
>NZ_JBYCKP010000456.1:0-4186 GCF_057473445.1 Acidithiobacillus sp. TH-A36
CCATGATGCTGATCATGTGAACGGGGGCTTGCGCCATTGCCGTTTCAAACAATTGTTGCATATTGGGTGTGGGGAGTTCACAGCGCAGATGCAGCACGTGGTCGGAACGTAATAACCCTTGTTCATCCAGAAAAGTAAGATCTACAACCGCATCGCGAAGGGTCTGGATACGCTGGCTTTCAAAGCCGGCATCTCCGACACAAAGGGCATCTGCCACGGTGGTGATGCCTGCGGCCGCACACTGGCTGTCATGGGCCAGAAAAGCGGAACGGGAAGGCCAGCGCACGTTGCTGCGCGGCTGTACCTGGCGTTCGAGATTGTCGGTGTGCACATCCACCAGTCCGGGCAACAACCAGTCGCCCTGTCCGTCTTCACTGCCGGGTCGGGGATGCGGGTCTTCTTCCAGCGCTATGATTTTGCCGTTTTCATCCAGGGTCAGAGCGCCATGAACAATGCGATCTTCCAGAACCATACGGAAATTACTGAAGGCCAGGGTTTTCATGGGGCATGCTCCGAAAGGGATGGGATGGAATATTGGCGATCAGCCACCTGAGCGATAAAGTCGGGGTCGTGAAATGCCGCCAGTACCGCCCGACCGGTTTTTTTGGCTTGTAGAATCTTGTTTTTGACCGCTGTGGCATTGTGCCCATCCAGGGAGGCCGTCGGTTCATCAAGCAGAATCAGGGAATGTTGGCCGACAAAAGCTCTGGCCAGATTTACCCGTTGCTGTTCGCCCCCGGAAAAGGTGGCGGGAGGCAGGGCGTGCAGGTGTTGCGGCAGATTCAATTCCAGCAATATCTCAGTGGCGCGTTCCATGGCCGTTTGCGTATCAATGCCCTGATCGGCCAGCGGTTGCGCGACCAGATCCAGGGTGGAGACTCTGGGAATGACCCGCAGAAACTGACTGGCATAAGCCATGACCTGTCGCCGCAACGCGATGATTTCGCGGGGGCTGCTTTGCAAAATATCCACCATACTCAGCCCGTTGCGCAGGCGGATGGCACCGGATTCTGCCCGATAATTACCATATATTGTTCTCAGCAGGGATGATTTTCCACTACCTGAGGCGCCGACCAGCGCGACGCATTCACCGGCAGCAACGCTCAATTGTATATGGCGCAAAATAGGCAGATTCAAACCACCACGCAGATGCAACACAAATTTTTTGCTGAGTTTTTCAATTTCCAGAATATTCATGCCGGGAGCACCGAACTGACCAAAAGTTGGGTGTAAGGATGTTGCGGATCATCCAGCACCTGATCGGCCAGCCCTTCTTCGATGATTTCGCCCTGACGCATGACCGCAATGCGCTGGGCGAGGAGGCGGGCTACTGCCAGATCATGGGTAACCAGCACTACCGCCATATTTTCCGCAATAACCAGTTTGCGGAGCAGGTCCAGCAAGGCGGCCTGTACGGAAACATCCAGACCGCTGGTGGGTTCGTCCAGATAGAGCAGGGCGGGCTGGCTGATGAGTGTGCGGGCAATCTGCAGGCGCTGCAACATGCCGCCAGAAAAAGTTTCGGGTAAATCATCCAGGCGGGTCGGATCAATTTCCACTTTTTGCAGCCAGTAAAGGGCTTCCTCGCGCAATTGGCCATAATGGCGCAGGCCCATGATCATGCGTCTTTCAACGATATTGCCGCCGGCGCTGATTTCCATGCGCAGGGCATCGCGGGGATTCTGGCAGACAAAGCCCCAGGCCGTGCGTTGCAGATGCCGGAGTGCCTGTCTGCTGAGTGCAGAGACAGGACGCAAGCCCAGGTCCGGAGTGCTGGCCTGTATTGCGCCCTGAGTGGGCGACAAGCTGCCGTAAAGAAGGTTCAGCAAAGTGGATTTGCCCGAACCGCTTTCGCCAACAATGGCCAGGATTTCGCCGGGATATAACTCCATGGATACATTGCGAACTACCGGCTGTTTGCCGTACTGAAAATGCAGATCGCGGACCATCAGGGCGGGTTGGGTGTTCACTTGCATGACGTTTTCCCGCAATAGTCGGTGTCGGAACAGACAAACTGTCTTTTGCCGCTGTCATCGAGAATGATTTCGTCCTTGTAGGAGCTGGTCGATCCACAGAGCGCACAGGGAGCTTGCGCCTGCAGCGGAGTAAAGGGGTAATCCTCAAAAGCCAGAGGCACGACACGAGTATAAGGAGGAACGGCGTAGAGGCGTTTTTCGCGCCCAGCACCAAAAAGTTGCAGGGCGGGATTCATGTGCATTTTCGGGACATCAAAAGCCGGAATGGGGGAGGGCGACATCAGATAGCGGTCATGCACCATGACGGGGTAATCATAGCCGATCGCCACGCGACCATAGCGGGTAATGTGATCATAAAGCTGCAAGTACATCAGGCTGTAATCGGCCATGGCGTGCAAAATCCGGGTTTCCGTGCGGCGTGGTTCCAGCTTGAAGAGCGGCTCAGGCATGGGGACCTGATAGACGATGATCTGGTCGGCACGCAGTGCTGTTTCCGGGATCCGGTGGCGGGTCTGGATGATGCTGGCCTGTTGGGTGTCGGTCGTCGTGGCGATTCCGCCGGCTACGCTTTGGAAAAAATGCCGGATGGAAACGGCATTGGTGGTGTCATCGGCGCCCTGATCAATGACTTTGAGAATATCATCCTTCCCGATAATGGCGGCAGTTACCTGGATACCTCCGGTTCCCCAACCATAGGGCAGAGGCATTTCCCGGCTGGCAAAGGCAATCTGGTGACCGGGAATGGCAACGGCTTTGAGCAGGCTGCGGCGGATGGCCCGTTTACTGTTTTCATCGAGATAGGCAAAGTTATAGGGCATCATCGTGTTTTACCGTTGTGCCGGGCGATTGGGCGCGCAAAGCCCGTAATGTCGAAATTTCACTCTGAAAATCCACATGGTGGGGAAGCTTCAGATGTTCCACAAAACCGGTGGCTTCCACATTATCACAATGACTGAGCACGAATTCTTCATCCTGTGCGGGCGCTTCCACCTTTTCGCCAAGTTCCTGAGCGCGCAAGGCACGATCGAGCAATGCCATGGCGATGGCCTTGCGTTCATTGTGTCCGAAAACCAGTCCGTAGCCTCGGGTAAAGGTGGCCGTGTCCGGTGAGTCTCCCTGAAACTGGTTGATCATCTGGCATTCTGTCATTTCTATGGTGCCGATGCAGAGGCTGAAGCCCAGTTCTGGCGGGCAGATTTCGACATTGACGGAGCCATGGCTTAATTCGGCAATAAAGGGATGGTTTTGCCCATAGCCGCGTTGGGTAGAGTAGGCCATGCCGAGCACAAAACCTTCATCCGCCCGCGCCAATGTCTGCAGGCGCTGGGCACGACTGGCAGGAAAACCGGGCGGAATTTGGGTGATGTCCCGATTTTCGGCATCTGCTGCTTCGGTAGAGCTTTTTTCAATCAGACCTTCTGTTTCGAGAAGATCCATGACGCTGGTTTTGTTCAGTGTGGCTTTTGGATGGATGCCGGAGGTGGCGCAGGAAGCTTCCGCTTCGTCCTGTGCGGGCAGATTCTGGAAATAACCGAGCAGACGATGGGAGTAATCATAGGTGGCTCCGAGTTGCTGGCCGCCGGGAACGTCCTTGAAGGCAGCAGATATATGTCTTTGCAAATGGGCCTGGCCAAGATTGAGGGGAACTGAATCCAGAAAACGACTTAATGTGGCGCGGTAGGCGCGGACGATAAATACCGCCTCGATACTGTCGCCCTGAGCTTGCAGAAGCGCTTTTGCGGCAATATCCCGGTCGTACAGCGAGGCTTCGGCCATGATGCGATCAATGCCCAGATGCAGGTGCCGGGCGATTTGCGCCTGCAGGTCGTCAGGATTTGCTGCATTTCTTTCGGCAACCAGTTGATGGGCGGCGTGAATGGCCTGGGCACCGCCTTTGGCGGCTACATAGGACATGACTTAATTCTCCCTGTCTGCATGAATGCTGATGGAGCGTGGCAGGCAAAGACATTCATTCCTGCAGCATAAAATCAGATCTATCCCTCGCGGATAAAGGCCTTGCTGCTTCTGCCAGAAGGACGTGAATCCGGATGCGAGCCGGGGGGCGGCTGTCTGGCTGCTGGCAATGCCGGGACCAGTCAACTGCAGAGGCGCTCCATCGCTCAGGCTGTCCAGCTCCAGAATCAGGGTGGCGCCTTTTTCCGGTTCTTCTTCACTGCCAATATTCAGCAGGTTTCGGTCCCAGTCCCAGT
>NZ_JBYCKP010000457.1:0-3230 GCF_057473445.1 Acidithiobacillus sp. TH-A36
TGGTCAAAAAACTAAAAAGAGAAGTAGGATTCTCAGGCCTTATTTTTGCCAGCCTGGGGGGCATTATCGGATCCGGCTGGTTGTTCGGCCCACTGAATGCGGCCCATATCGCGGGTCCCCTCAGCATTTTTTCATGGTTGATTGGTGCGGTGACCATCCTGTTTCTGGGACTCACCTACGCCGAAGTCGGCCCGTTATTTCCGCGTGCGGGTGCTGCTGCGCATATCGCCAATGTCGTTCATGGTAATCTGCTTGGTAAAATCTGGGCCTGGCTGCTGTTCATGTTTTATATTGCCATTGCTCCTGTGGAAGTCATTGCGGTACTCACTTATGCCAACAACTATATTCCCGGCCTTTTACTGGGTAACACGGGTCTACTCAGCGGATTTGGTCTGCTTGCCGCCGTCGTTCTGCTGGGACTGATGTTCTTGCTGAACTTCCTGGGCATCAAACGGGTCACCCAGATTTTCACCAGCCTGGGATGGTGGAAGCTGGCGGTTCCTGTCCTGACCATCATCGTACTGGTAGCATTTTCCTATCATCCGGAAAATCTTCATATCATGCATATGAAGGAAAATGTGCATGGCATGTTTGTGGCTGTAGCTTCTTCCGGCATTGTCTTCAGTTACCTAGGCTTCAGACAGGCTATTGAATTAGGTGGAGAAAGCAAAAATCCAGGCAAACACATTCCCTTGGCGGTAATAGGCTCCATCGTTATTGGTGGCTGTCTTTACGTAGCCCTGCAATGGGCTTTTCTGGTCAGCATGCCACCCGATCAACTCACTCAGGGCTGGACCAAGCTCAGTTTCACTGGAGTATTTGGTCCCTTCGCAGCAGTTGCCGGCATGCTCGGGATTACCTGGCTGGCGGTGCTGATTTATGCAGATGCGCTCATTTCTCCCGGCGGCACTGCGCTTGTGTATGCCACTTCAGCGGCGCGCGCCGTAGTCGCCAATGGCGAAGTCAAGGCAGGGCCGAGCTTCTTCACCAAAATCAGTGAAGGCGGCGTGCCCTGGGTGGGTGTCATTGTCGCTTATGTCATTGGCTGTCTGTATTTTCTGCCTTTTCCTTCCTGGCAAAAGCTGGTGGGTTTCATTACCACCATTTCAGTCATTACCTACGGCATTGGTCCCATCGTCTTGTTGCAGTTACGCCGTTCCGTACCGGACCTGAAGCGACCCTTCCGCCTTTGGGGAGCGCACATTATCGCCCCTATTGCCTTTATTCTCTCCTCACTGGTTGCATATTGGGGTGGTTTGCAGGCACTTTCCTATATTTTTGGCGTACTGTTTGCCATTCTCTTCATTTACTGGATTGTGCACCTGATTCGGGGTAAATCCGGTGACAAGCCCCTCGGTTTCAAACATATTACCTGGATATTTCCCTATTTTATCGGGCTCTGGGTACTTTCCTGGTTTGGACCCAAGGTGTTGGGGGGATCCGGGGATATTCCTTTCTATCTGTCCATGTTGCTGGTCGCCATTCTGGCCATTATCTGCATGATCTGGGCACTGAAAGTCACCGTTCCGGATGGTCGTGTTACCGATTATTTTGCGGCCATGGATCATGAAGGCATAGATCTGTAGTTACGGCTCACCAGTGCATGTATTATCCAGCCCCCTTTTCAGGGGGCTTTTTGTTATCATAACCAACATTCCTATAGCGGAGTGAAAATCATGGGGCATTCAACATCCAGCGTGGTCAGCGACGCAGAGGCGGAACCGGTCATTTTTCGCCTGCCCAGCCAACCTGCGCCTTTAAAAAGACCGCTGTACGCATCACGCATTCCAGCCGGATTTCCTTCTCCTGCCGATGATCATGTCGAACGGTCTCTGGACCTGCACGAACACTTGCTGCCTCACCCCGATGCCAGTTTTTTTCTCAAAGTTTCCGGCGATTCCATGCTGGACTATGGCATCCACGATGGTGATCTGCTGATTGTGGATCGTGCCATTGATGCCCGGGAAGGTCATATTGTCATTGCCGCCATAGATGGAGAACTGACCGTCAAGAAGCTGGGAAAACACACCGGGAAGCCCGCTTTGCTGCCCGGCAATAGTGCGTACCCACCCATTTTGCTGGACCCCGAACAGGAACTGGTTATCTGGGGTGTGGTGCGGCACGTGATTCATAGTCTGGGACAGTGAACTTGCGCTTTGCACTGGTGGATGCCAACAATTTCTACGTATCCTGCGAACGCCTGTTTGCGCCACAACTGGAGGGCCGCCCCGTGGTCATCCTCAGCAATAATGACGGTTGTGCAGTATCCCGGTCCGCCGAAGCCAAGGCCCTGAAAATCGGCATGGGTACCCCCTATTTTCAGTGGCAGAAGCTGGCCAAACAGCAGGGGGTAGTCGTACTGTCTTCCAACTATGCCCTTTATGGAGAATTATCGGCGCGAATGATGCGCTTACTGGACAGCCTCAGCGCTGCACAGGAAATCTACAGCATTGATGAGTCATTTCTGCATATTCCAGTCAGCGGAAAGGAAGCGCTGCGCTGGGGCAGTGCAGTCCGGCATCGCGTTCGCAAGGAATTGGGCCTGCCTGTTTGTGTCGGCATGGGTCCTTCAAAAACCCTGGCCAAACTCTGCAATCACTGGGCTAAAAAAGGGCGCGTGGCAGAAGGCGTTTGTGACTGGGACAACATTCCCGACGACCAGAAGGTCCAGTGGCTTCAGGATACCCCTATTGATGCGGTCTGGGGTATCGGCAGACAGCTCGGCGAGTCCCTGCGCCGCCAGAATATTCAGCAGATTGCGGAATTTTTACGGGCGGATCCCGTCGCTATCCGCCAACGTTATAGCATCGTGTTAGCCCGTATCCAGCAGGAGTTGCAGGGTATTTCCTGTCTGCAGCTGGAACAGATACCCCAGAAAAGACAGCACATCCAATGTAGTCGTTCTTTTGGCCAAGCCGTGGAAAGCCTTACTGATCTGGAAGAAAGTTTGTCCGTGCATACCCAGCGTTGCGCCGCAAAGTTACGGCAGGACGGTCAAAAAGCCCAAGGCGTCCAGATACAAATTCGCAGCTCGCCCCATCGGGGACGTTATTATTCGGGAGTGGCCTTCCGCCCGCTGGCGAATCCGAGCAATCATTACCAGGATCTGTGGCAGGCGGTCAAAGCCGCGCTAGCAGAAGCCTATCGACCAGGCGTGCGCTATATCAAATCCGGCATTTTGCTGAGTGCCTTGCAGGACGTGAACATGCCGGAAACCCAGAGCCTGTTTA
>NZ_JBYCKP010000458.1:0-2220 GCF_057473445.1 Acidithiobacillus sp. TH-A36
AACCATGTTGGCTGAACAGGTCCCCAGAGCCATATTCCAGTTTCGAACACAATTTCCGTCCGTGCATCTGAATCTGGAAGAGTTAAACTCTCTCGAACAAATAGAGGCATTGATCCACGGAAAAATACAGGTAGGTATTATGCGGGTTCAGCATTTACCGGCAATGCTGCAATCCCATATGCTCTATGCGCACCCCATAAAGGCAGTCACATCAAGGTGTCCTGACGTATTCCTCTGTCCGCATGTGTGTTACCCTTTTCATGGGAGGTCGGCCCGGCCTTGCTCAATTGGCTGCAGACGCTCAAATAACCAGCCTTATGGACAAAACGCTTGGCAGGCCGAGGGCATTTAATGAAGATAAACCTCTATGCAGCGGGGATGGTCGTGTAATAAATAGCCGCACAATACAGACTTATGTCATTTTACCTGATGGTTACCAGGGAATGGTGCGCTTACACAACACCATGCAATAAATCGAAGCGATTAAACAGCAGTAATACAAACACCTATCAACGGAATCACGCTAAACAAGGAGGAATCAGGCATTGAGCACGGTACTTTACGATAATGGTATCCATAAATGTATTGAATTCACCGATCTGGTAGAGGGTGAAGGCATTCAAGCCAATCAGTTTCTCATCGTCCATAACGGCGAAGGCATGCTTCTGGACCCCGGTGGTAACCTCACCTACAAGAATCTGCTGGCTGAGATGGCGAGCTATTTCCTGCCAGCGCGTCTGGATTATGTATTTGCCTCCCACGAGGACCCGGATATCGTCGCCTCTGCGAATGGATGGCTGCTGATTACCGACGCGAAGATTCTCATTGCCAACGAGTGGACCCGTTTTCTGCCGCACTTCTGCTCCAAAGGGATGACGGCGGGAAGGGTGATAGGCATCCCGCCGCAAGGTATGGAAGTGAATCTGGCGGGGCAGGATCTTTTTATCATCCCGGCGCATTACATGCATTCTGTGGGCAATTTTCAGGTATATGATCCCCTCAGCAAGATTCTCTTTTCCGGAGATCTGGGGGCCAATCTGGTTAGCGGGCAGGATGCTGCCAAGGTGATTGAAGGCGCGAAAGCTTTCCAGGTGCATCGCGCTGCGTCTGGTATGGATGGCTTCCACCGTCGTTACATGGGCGGCCAGAAGGTCTGCAGACTTTGGACCCATATGGTCCGGGGAATGGATATTGACTGGATTGTGCCGCAGCACGGCGCCTCTTTTAAGGGAAAAGAGACGGTGAAGGCCTTTCTGGACTGGTTCGAAGCCCTGGAATCCGGGCCGGATCTGCTCAGTCAGGAGGACTTTCGATTTCCCATCCCTAACCCCACCCAATGAGGAGGTGTCCTGTGAATCTGGAGCAGTTTGAAGATCTGTATGCGCAACTGATCGCCCTTACCCCGGACATACAGGGCGTAGCGCTGATTGCCAATGAAGGCACGGTCCTTTTTCAGACGGGCGAGACCGTTGCCGACGAAACCATTATTGGGGTTGCCGGTGCAGCGGTCATGCGTCTGGCTGAACACATCAGCGCGGGTCTAGCTGAATGCAATATGCAGGAAATCACCATTCGCTGTCATCGCCATGCCGCCTTTTTTGCAGTAGCAGGGGCGGATACGCTTCTGATGCTGGTACTTCCAGCCGATACCGATACCCGACCATTGGTGGAAATGGTGGCAAACCTCACCAATGCATTACCCCATAACAAATAACAGTACCGGGGGCAGTAAGATTATGACTGACTATCAGGATATCCTGGCTATTTTGGGGCGTTGAATTTGGTATGGGATACAACAAATACCCACGGTTTATCGTTGCGACTTTGTGTGTCATCGGCCATGCCGGTTTCATCACGCCGGGTTTCAAATAGCTTTCTGCTTGGGGCAATGAGAGCTGCCGGCGCAATAAGCAACGCCCATGTTGTGTTGTTGCGCCGGATAATGGTTTGACGGAAATACGCAGATCCGCTATGTTAGCACCCACTTATCTTAATAAGGGCATAATAATGGGCCTTAGTCGCATTTTCTGGTCCTCCCTTGTGGTGACCTGTTTTCTGGGTACAAGCCCTGCCTGGGCAGAAAACCTGATTGACGCCTATCAGCAGGCCTACCATACCGACCTGGTACTGGCCCAGGCCCGCGCCGAACTGGCCGCGCAAATGCAGGACAAGCCCCTGGCGCGTTCGGCCCTGCTGCCCCATGTGGGGGTTGGTGCAGCG
>NZ_JBYCKP010000459.1:0-5955 GCF_057473445.1 Acidithiobacillus sp. TH-A36
ACCCGGACCCGGGTTTCCTTTGAGACGGGTATGGCGCAACTGGGCGGACATGCCCTTTTCCTCTCGCCACGCGACACTCAACTGGGTCGCGGAGAAAGCATTGAAGACACCGCCCGGGTGATTTCCCGGATGGTAGACATGGTCATGATCCGCACTTTCAGCCATGACAACCTCAAGCTCTTTGCCGCAGCCTCCAGAGTGCCCGTCATCAATGGTCTTTCCGATGACCACCACCCCTGCCAGTTGCTTGCCGATCTCATGACCGCCACCGAACACTGGGGCACACTGGAAGGACGGAGAGTTGCCTATGTAGGAGATGGAGCCAACAACATGGCCCATTCCTGGATGGAGGCCGCACGCATTTTCAATTTCAGCCTGCGTATCGGTAGCCCTGCCCCCTATGCCCCCAGCGCCGACATGCTGGCAACCGGGGGAGAATATGTCACCGTCCTCCACGATCCTGTTTCAGCAGTGGAAGGTGCCGATCTGGTTGTAACGGATGTCTGGACCAGCATGGGCCAGGAACAGGAGGCCGAGCAGCGCCGCGCCATTCTTCAGGATTTTCAGGTGAATCACGCCCTCATGGCTGCTGCTGCGCCTGGCGCTTTGTTCATGCACTGCCTTCCGGCACATCGCGGAGAAGAAGTCAGCGCAGATATTATGGATGGTCCCCTTTCTGTCGTCTGGGAAGAGGCGGAAAATCGCCTGCACGCCCAGAAGGCGCTCATGGAATTTTTATTTGGCATCGGCCCTGTGGCCGCTTTGCAAGGAGCTTCTTAAATGGTCAAAAAAGTCGTTCTCGCCTACTCAGGGGGTCTCGATACCTCGGTCATTCTCAAATGGCTGCAAGATCAATATCAATGTGATGTTGTCACCTTTACGGCAGATATCGGTCAGGGTGAAGAAGTGGAACCAGCCCGCATCAAGGCAGAAAAGCTCGGTGCCAAGGAAATATTCATTGACGACCTCCGTCAGGAATTTGTCCGCGATTATGTATTTCCCATGTTTCGCGCCAATACCATTTATGAGGGGGAATACCTGCTGGGGACTTCCATTGCCCGGCCCCTTATCGCCAAGCGCATGGTGGAAATTGCCGCCGAAGTAGGTGCTGATGCCGTTGCGCATGGAGCCACCGGCAAGGGCAACGATCAGGTCCGCTTTGAACTGGGTGCTTACGCCCTGAACCCGGCCATTCAGGTCATTGCTCCCTGGCGGGAATGGGACCTGAACTCCCGTGAAAAGCTCCTCAAGTATGCCGAAAAACACGGTATTCCTGTGGAAAAACACGGTAAAAAGTCGCCCTACTCCATGGATGCCAATCTTCTCCATATTTCCTATGAAGGCGGCATTCTGGAAGACCCCTGGGCGGAGGCCGAAGAGAGCATGTGGCGCTGGACTACAGCGCCTGAGAAAGCACCGGATCAACCCCGCTATCTGGAAATCACCTATGCCCATGGTGATCCCATCGCGGTGGACGGTGAAGCCCTGAATCCTGAGCAATTACTGGCGCACCTCAATACCGTAGGTGGCGAGCATGGCGTCGGCCGCCTGGATATTGTCGAGAACCGTTATGTCGGCATGAAGTCGCGAGGCTGCTATGAAACGCCTGGCGGCAACATTTTGCTCAAGGCCCATCGCGCTATTGAATCCATTACCCTCGATCGGGAAGTCGCCCATCTCAAGGATGAGCTGATGCCCCGCTATGCCAGCATTGTCTACAATGGCTTCTGGTGGAGTCCGGAACGCCGTGCTCTGCAGACCCTGATCGACCAGACCCAGCGTCTGGTGAGCGGCGTGGTTCGCGTCAAGCTCTTTAAGGGAACCTGCAGTGTAGTCGGTCGCAAGTCTCAGGAAAGTCTGTTTGATCCCCGCATTGCGACCTTCGAAGATGATGCTGGCGCCTATAATCAGAAAGATGCAGAAGGGTTCATCAAACTCAACGCACTGCGTCTGCGGATTGAAAAACGATTGCAGGGGTAATACATCTCTGGACAAAAACCGTACAGTAACCTGTGCAAGGAGAGTCAAATGCGTCTTTTACATACCATGCTGCGGGTGGGTGATTTGGATCGCTCCATCCAGTTTTATACGGAAGTCCTCGGCATGCATCTGTTACGCCGCAAAGATTATCCCGAAGGCAAGTTTACCCTCGCTTTTGTGGGCTATCAGGAAGAAAGCGCCGGTGCCGTCATTGAACTGACCTACAATTGGGGCGTAGATCATTACACACTCGGTGATGCCTTCGGGCATATTGCCCTGGAAGTGGAAAATGCCGCTGCGGCTTGCGAGGCCATTCGTGGGCGGGGTGGCAAAGTGGTGCGCGAAGCAGGACCCATGAAACACGGCAGTACCATCATTGCCTTTGTGGAAGATCCTGACGGTTACCGCATCGAGCTCATTGAGCACAAACAATAAGTTACAGCGCTTTATGGCTCATTCCATAAAGCTTTTCCGCCCATATCCTCTAAATATTGGGCATGCAGGGCGGTTTCTTCCGCAGTAGCGCGAATAACCCGCAATCGCGGCCGCCCTGCTACCGTGCTGCTGTTGAATTGAGCAATTTGCACAGAAGTCGCAGAATCTCGGGAAGACTCCGTTCCCGACTGCTCCTCTGAAGCATTCAACAAGCCCATCATATCCACCTGCCCACCGGTCATAGCGAGATAGACCTTGGCCAGAATTTCGCAATCCAGCAATGCGCCGTGCAGCTCACGGTGACTATTGTCGACATTATATCGTCGGCACAGGCTGTTCAGGTCATTTTTCTGCCCGGGATGACGACGACGGGCATCCACCAAGGTATCCAGCACGTTATGATTCAGAGGCATTTTTTCTATTTTTCCGAGTTCATGGTTCAAAAAACCCAGATCAAAGGGCGCATTATGAATAATCAGCTCTGCATCACCCAAATAATTCAGAAAGTCCTCAACCACTTCGGCGAATAGTGGTTTATCCGCAAGAAACGCATCGCTGAGGCCATGCACGCGCAGGGCTTCGGGATCACTGCTGCGCTGGGGGTTGAGGTACTGTTGGTAATTATTCCCCGTCAAACGGCGATCCAGTAACTCTACCGCGCCAATTTCAATGACCCGATGACCCTGTTTCCAGTCAATACCAGTCGTTTCCGTATCCAGCACCACCTGTCTTAAAGCCATCCTTCCCCCTCTTCGCGCTGCTGGTGCGCGCCGTACTGATTCATGACCTGATTCAACAGGGCATCGACCTTTTCATTTTCCACATGACCGGAGTGCCCGCGCACCCATTCCCATTCTACCTCATGGGGAGCAGCGGCTTTTACCAGATACTCCCAGATATCCTGATTTTTGACCGGATCCCCACCCGCTGTGCGCCAGCCGCGCCGTTGCCAACCTGGCAACCACTGGGTCATGCCATCACGCAAATAACGGGAATCACTGATCACGCGGACCCGGGTTGGACGTTTCAGGGCTTCGAGACCGCGCAGAGCAGCTGTCAATTCCATGCGGTTGTTGGTGGTTTCCGGTTCAAATCCCCAGAGTACCTTCTCCTGTGTTTCGCGCCGCAACCAGGCACCCCAGGCCCCGATGCCGGGATTACCCCGGCATCCACCATCCGTAAACAATTCCACAATTTTATCCGTCATCATCCCAGGTCCGAGTGATCATAAGCTGCCGGGGCTTCAGAGCTGACTTTACGACGCTCCCGACGCATTTTTACGGGCGTAGCCAGGCCGACCAAAGGTCGCTCAGGGTCACGGCGTTGGGCCAGCAGTAAATAAGCGTTTGCACCCGCCGGCCACCAACGGTCACCCACGAGCTCCATCCATTGTGCATTTTTTTCCAAACCCGGCAGGGTATACTGAAAGTAGCGCCCCTCTTTCAGTATAAAATCCTGATTTTCGAGCAGGGTACGCAACTTCCCTAAGGGCAGAAAGGGACGCCGCCAGGGCCAGGCCCGATCCCGCCGCCATAAACGCCAGCGGCGCATGAAGCTCAAGCTCCCCCCGGGATTAAAATCCATGATCAATACATGACCTTCAGGGCGCAGCACCCGCCAGCATTCGTCCAGCACCGCTTCAGGATCGCTCATTCGACTCAAACAAAAGGGAACAATAACCAGATCAAAGCGCATGGGCGCAAAAGGCATATCCGGACAGGCCCCGCAAACCTGCAAATAAGCTTCCGGTGGCAAAGCAGCGCCATCATTCAGCAACACCCAGGTTCGCTCTGTGCCTGGAGGCATTCCCCAGAATAGCGGTTGCCCCAGTTGCAAAACCGTTTCCGGCTGCAAACGCTCAATCCAGCGAGGGAGAATATCCCGAGCCCGATCCAGCAGCAGACGTCCGGCACCACTATCCCACCACACGGCAGCCCGCTGTTCTTGCGGCCGGCTAAGACGTCCCCGCCCTGACATTTCAGTAACACCGCCTCAACATGACAAAAAACCCAAGTGTGCGTGACCCCAACCGGCTCCCATAGTAGGCTTATGGTAACCCGCTTGCCCTGAGAACCAAACATGTCTGTGCATTTCATTCCTGCATTTGCGGATAACTACATTTATGTGCTGGAAAGCAGCGCCGGAGTCTGGATTGTCGATCCCGGCGACGCCGAACCGGTTTTTCAATGGCTTGCGCCCAGACAGATGGTGCCGACGGCCATACTCTGCACGCATCATCATGCCGATCATACAGGAGGCGTAGCTGCCCTCGCCGACCATTTCCGCATTCCTGTCTATGGTGCCAATGACCGGATACCCGCCCTGACCCATCCGGTTGCCGCTGGAAAACTGACCATTGGCTCCGCAGAAATCCAGGTCATGGAAGTTCCGGGTCATACCCGGGATCACATCGCTTATGTCTGGAATGCGTCTCTGTTTTGCGGAGACACACTTTTTGCTGCCGGCTGCGGACGGCTCTTTGAAGGCACTCCCGAGATGTTGTTCCATAGCTTACAGCAGCTTGCCGCGCTTCCTCCGGAGACAGCGGTGTACTGCGCCCACGAATATACCCGGAATAATTTGCGTTTTGCAGCTTTGGTGGATCCTGGCAACCCGGTTATTCGGGATAGACAAATACAAGCCCAAAAGCAGCGCGAGCGTGGACAACCCACCTTGCCGTCAAGCATTGCTCTGGAACGCGCCAGCAATCCTTTTCTGCGCTGTGCTGATCCTGCGCTGATTGCCAGTGCCCGGCACTTTGACCCCCTCAGCGGCGGCACGGCATTATCTGTATTTACCGCTTTGCGACGCTGGAAGGACCAGTTTTCCTAAGTCTTGCGGCGTGAGGGTAAGCAGCTCATTTCCAGGCGTTGTTCCCAGGCTTCGCGCAAAACCCGACGTACGGCTTCTGCGTCCACAAGCTCCAGTTTCTGCAAGGATTGTTCTGCCGAATGCAGGCGGCCCAGATAAAGCCACTGGCGAGCCAGCCGACTCATGCGCACTTCGGCATCTTCCTGCCCGAGCAATAACTGAATCCGCAAGCTGCGTTTTGCCCAGAGCATATCGCTCGAACCGGGTCCCTCACTCAGCAATTTAGTCAGCACTTCGGACATCGCCTTGCCGGCTTCATGGGCCTTATCTTCCGGGGTGGCTACATACAGGGACCATTCGCCACAGTCGCGCAAAGCATCCAGATGGGAAAATACCTGATACGCCAATCCGCGCCTTTCCCTGAGTTCCCGGAATAAATAAGAGGCGGTGCCTCCCCCCAGAATGGCATTGGCCACAACATGGGCGAGATAGTCTTCTGATTCGACGGAACAAGCTGGCGCCATCCAGACCAAATGCGCCTGACGGGCTTCTGAACGGCGCAGACTTTTTTTACCAAGCTGAAAGCGGGGGGGCAAGCCATTTTGCGGGGGGGCCGGACGACGCGTTTCGGGAAAGGCATGCTGCACCCATCCACACAAACGCTCATGATCCACAGCACCAACAGCCGTAACAATCAGGGGCGATTCGGCCAAAACCCGCTCGTGATAG
>NZ_JBYCKP010000460.1:0-2890 GCF_057473445.1 Acidithiobacillus sp. TH-A36
CTTGATGGTCTGCTCAGGCGCAGCAAGCACCCGGGCATGAAGGCGATCACCGAGCACCCGCTCAATGGCCATCTCCCAGCCCTTGCGGACCTGCAAACAATCCATCAACAACACTTGCCCGGATACCCCCGCAGGACTGGATTTTTGCAGGCGTTGCAACAGGCTTTCGAGTGCCTTGTGGCGGGCCTTGCATTCTTGCAAGTGCCCCTGGGCGCTTTCACGCGGCTCGCGCAGGTTCTCAAGCTGTTCTTGTTGTTGTGCCAATGCCTCACGCAAGGCTGCCAGCTGCTGACTTGCGGTATTCAGGTTCCCATCCAGCGTTTGCACACGCAGTTCGGCCGCATCGAGAGCAGGACGTTCTGATGGCATTTCCTGAACAAAACGCGCAAGGCGCTTATCCATATCCTGTAAACGCGGCTCCAGCTCCCGGATCTGAGCCAGCAGCACATCACGTTTGCGGCGCAAATCAGCAACCTTTTGCACGCCCAACTGTCGTGCCTGTTCCTGCTCTTCAGCCTGACGCTCTGCAGCCTGACGGGCTTGGCGGGTTGACTCCTCCTCTGTGCTCAAGCTTTCACGACGATCCAGCAAAACCAGAAGGCGTTCCTGTCGGTGTTTTTCGCTTTCCAGTTGGCGTTGCATTTCGACGTGGATTTTTTGCTGTTGGTTCTGAAATTGCGCCATGCCCGACTGAACACGCTGAATCTGAGCATGATGTTCTTTCAGTTGATGATCGGCTTCACTGAGATCTGCCTGAACAGCATACAGTCCGGCCTGCGCGGTGCTCAGACTGTCCTGACCGACCCGCGCCTCCTGTCGCAAGCTCTCCAGACCCTGCTCGGTCAACTGGCGGTTTTCTTCCAATGTCTGGTTTTGGGACTGTAATTCATAACGGCGCTGATTCAGGACTTGTGCTTCTGTCTCCAGCATCTGCAGGCGTGCAGAAACCGCCCACCATTGCCATTGACGTTCTTCAACCCGCAAGGCCCGCATTTTCCGGGCAGCTTCGGCCTGACGTTGCAAACGCTGCCACTGACCATCCATTTCACCGTGAATATCATGCAGGCGTTGCAAGTGTTCCCGGGTTTCGGCAATGCGCTGGGCAGTTTCCCGACGCCTTTCCTTGTAGCGGCTGATTCCCCCCGCCTCTTCCAGCATGGCGCGCAGATCATCGGGACGCGCTTCAATAATCCGACCAATGGTTCCCTGTTCGACAATGGCATAGGTACTGCTGCCCAAACCCGTACCCAAAAACAGGTCACTGACATCCCGCCGCCGGCAACGCGCGCCGTTAATCCGGTAAAGACCGTCGCCCTTACGGTCCAGGCTGCGTTTGACACTGATTTCGGCCACTTCGGCAAATGCACCGGGCGCAGTGCCATCACTATTGTCAAAACGCAATTCCACACTGGCCTGGGAAGCCGCCGGTCGACTGCCCCCCCCATTGGAAATGACATCGCTCAGGGTGCCGCCTCGCAATTGTCTGGCGGAAGATTCACCCAGCACCCAGCGCAGGGCATCCACGGTATTGGACTTGCCACAACCATTGGGTCCGACAATCACCACCGGATTGGCGCTGATCTGGATGCGGGTGTTTTCGCGAAAGGACTTGAAGCCTTGAAGAATAATGGCCGAGAGGCGCATGAACAGTGGTTTTTAGGTATGATACCGGGCTATCGAAACTTTTATGATGAGGATTAAGCCATGCCCAGTCAACCCAGCAAAAGTCTGGAACGATTCCCCAACCCCCATCCCGAGCGGGATTATGTTGTACATATGGATATGCCTGAGTTTACCTGCCTCTGTCCACTGACTGGACAGCCTGATTTTGCGCACTTTATGCTCGATTTTATTCCTGACCAACATAATGTTGAGCTCAAATCCCTGAAGCTGTATCTCTGGAGTTTTCGTGATGAAGGTGCTTTTCACGAGGCCATGAGTAACCGGATTGCTGACGATATTATTCAACTGATTCAGCCGCGTTATCTGCGCCTTCTGGGCCGCTGGTATGTGCGTGGCGGCATCAGCACCGATCTGCTCATCGAACACCGTCAGCACGGCTGGGATAGCCCGGATATCCTCGGGCAGTTGCCCGGTGTGCAATGGACCCGGCAGCAGCCCGGTTACTGATCGGCCCCGAACATGCCCACTTATCTGGGGATTGATTTTGGAACGTCCGGCTTGCGCGGTATTGTTATTGATGAAAATCTCGACACGATAGCCAGTGCCGCCCTTCCCTACCCGGGCTGTCCGTCTGAAAGCTTGACCGATAGCCAGGGATGGTTGCAGGGACTGGAAATGCTGGCGCAACAATTGCGATCCATTCATACCCGGGCCTGGTCTGCCATCAAGGCCATGAGTCTGGATGGGACATCCGGAACCCTCCTGCTCAGTGACCGACGGGGTAATGTTCTGGGTCCAGTATTGGCCTATTCAGATCAACGGGCTGCAGCACAGGCACAACAGTTGAAACAGCAATGGCCAGAAGGGGGAATTTGTCTATCCCCTGCCAGCTCCCTGAGTAAACTCCTGTGGTTACGCTGTCATCTCCATAATTTTTCGGAGGCGCATTACGTACATCATCAGGCGGACTGGGTGGCTGCGCATCTCACCAATCACTGGGGGATCTCGGATCGGGGCAATGTTCTGAAAATGGGTCTGGATGCTCAACAGATGAAATATCCGGAGAAAATGCTCAATATCCTGAAAACTGCAGATATTGATCCGGCAATATTACCGAAAGTGGTGCATGAAGGGATCAGCATCGGCACGCTGGATAAATCATGGGCTCAAAGGCTGGGCTTGTCCACAGCAGTCCAGATTCGCGCCGGTTGTACAGACAGCGTTGCAGCGGCCACTGCGGCTGGTTTATATATGCCCGGCACAGCCC
>NZ_JBYCKP010000461.1:0-6231 GCF_057473445.1 Acidithiobacillus sp. TH-A36
GCTTTGGCCACCGTAATTTGCAGGAGGTCAGTCGCCTGTTGTCCGGTACAGCGCGCAAAATGGATCGTCATCAACGTGGCCTGCTGCTGTCAGCGGCGCGCTCTGCACTTTTTAATCAGGTGCTGGCCGAACGGGTACGCCAAAATAACTGGAATGTTCTCTTGGCGGGAGAAATTGTGCAATTAAATGGTTCGCACAGCATTTTTCTGACCCAGGCTAATGAGCAGGAGAGCTTGCAGCAGCGTGCTGCAGAGTGGGATGTGCACCCCAGTGGACCCCTGCCGGGCCGGGGCGGGCTCTCTCCTGAAAATCAGGCTGCCATCGTAGAAAAGCAGGCCCTGGATGCCTTGCCCGAGGAGTCAGAGACTTTGGGTAATATCCGTCATTGGCCACAACAATTAGCCGCGCAGGACGTGGACGCTGCCCGCCGCGCCCTGCGTGCGCGTCCGGATTCGCTGCAATACCACTGGCAGGATGCCAGCACCCTGATTCTGGAGTTTTCGCTACCTGCGGGCGTATTTGCAACCAGTTGTATTGAAGCATTACTGGGCCATGAGCAAGTTCGCGCCGATAGGCTTGACCTTTGTGTTGACTAGATGCTTTAGAATGAGGACACTATACGTGTGGAGCGTGAAAATTCAGTCAATATAAGGAGGGAGACAAGATGGATACACCTGTAACAATAGGTCGCTTGGCCCGTGAAGCTGGGCTGGCTGCAGAAACATTGCGTTACTACGAGCGTATTGGCTTGATTCAGCCGGTACAGCGCACCCAATCCAATTATCGTCTTTATGATAGTCACGCCGAGTCGCGTCTGCGCTTTATCCGCCGTGCCCAGAATCTGGGGTTTTCCCTGACTGAGGTGAAAGAGTTGCTGGACATCAGCAGCAGCGCCGAAAATGACATGGGTGATGTGAAGGCGCTGACAGAACAGAAAATTGCAGAGATTGATTTCAAAATTGCAGATCTGCAGAGAATGCGTAGCGCTCTGGCTATCCAGGCAGAGCGTTGCCCCGGCCATGGTTCAGTAGACAATTGCCCTATTCTGGCCTCCCTGGCCGAGGCGGAAGGTGACATGGCTGTTCGCCGGCGCTGGGATGTGAGTCGGGATCCTTCCGCACCGCGTAGCGTTGCCCAGCGTTGAGTAAAGCATATGGCACTGATTGAATTGTCTGTTCAGGGAATGACCTGCAATCACTGTGTAGCTGCTGTAGATAAGGCACTTCGGGTGGTACCCGGAGTGCAGACTGTTGCAGTACATCTTGACGCTAACAGCGCTACCGTGGAGGGTGACTCCATGGATGCTGAGGCTTTAGTTCAGGCCATTGAAAGCGAAGGCTATACGGCTCAAGTCCGATAATTGCGATGTCGGTGGCGGCGCCAGCCGAGTAATACCTGCAAGGCCCCGCCCCCGCCTTCCCCGGGGCGGGCCTGAGCAAAAGCCAGAACCTCCTGGTGCTTCATCAGCCAGCCACCTACCAGTCTTTTCAGTACCGGTATGCGTCCCGGGGAGCCCAACCCTTTGCCATGCACAATGCACACGCAATTCCAGCGCCACTGCTGGGCTTCGTGTAAAAAGGCCGCCAGTTCGAGTCGGGCTTCTTCAACCGTGCAACCATGTAAATCCAGTCTGGACTGGATCCGGAAACGCCCCTTGCGTAAATCCCTGAGGAGAGCAGGAGACTGCCCCTGCTGCAAATAAAGCCATTCATCTCCTGCTTCCAGGATTTCGTCGCTGTTTAGTGTGCGACTGAGCGCCGTCCGCACGGCCAGTTCGTCTTTTTGCTGTTGCAGGGGCAAAGGTGCCGGGGGGCTGGGTCGTGCGGGGATGGGCGGCGCCGGAAAGCGTTTTACATCTGCCATGGCTTCTTCAAAGCAAGCCTTTTCAGCAGGATGGACGGCGAGCGATACCGGTGTTGTCTTGGGTGGTCGCCGCCGTCTCATGCTTCAATCCTCCTGTTGCTCCAGCCAGCGCTCTGCGTCCAGAGCCGCCATGCAGCCCGTTCCGGCACTGGTGACCGCTTGCCGGTACACATAATCCTGGACATCACCGGCGGCAAAAACGCCTTCAATGCTGGTTGCTGTGGCCATCCCGTCGCGCCCGCCACGGGTAATCAGATAACCACCTGCATCCATTTCCAGTTGTCCCTTGAATATGTCGGTGTTGGGTTTATGGCCAATGGCAATAAATACCCCCATCAAAGCTAGGTCCTGGGTATTACCGTTTTCTATATGCTTGATCCGCAGTCCGGTGACGCCCGACTGGTCCCCCAGTACTTCATCTACGGCATGATCCCAGATGATGGTCACGTTTTCCTTGGCCATCAGCTTGTCCTGCAGGATTTTTTCGGCACGAAACTTGTTGCGGCGATGTACTACCGTGACATGCTTGACAATATTGCTCAGATAAAGCGCTTCTTCGACGGCTGTATTACCACCGCCGATGACTGCGACATCCTGATTGCGATAGAAAAAGCCGTCGCAGGTGGCGCAAGCTGAAACGCCTTTGCCGCGAAATTTTTCTTCGCTGGGCAGACCCAGATATTTGGCTGAGGCCCCAGTCGCCAGAATCAGGGCATCACAGGTGTAATTGTGTTGATCCCCACTGAGTTGGAAGGGTCGCTGGCTCAGGTCGGCCTTATGAATATGATCAAACACCATTTCCGTATCAAAGCGCCGTGCCTGTTTTTCCAGTTCCTGCATCAGTTCCGGACCCATGATGCCCTCTGCAGCACCAGGCCAGTTGTCTACATCGGTCGTTGTCATTAATTGACCACCAGGCTCCATCCCTTGCACCAGCAGGGGTTGGAGATTGGCCCGCGCTGCGTAAATGGCAGCCGTGTAGCCACCGGGGCCTGAACCCAGAATCATTAATCGGGCGTGTTTGCTATCAATGATGCTTTTGGAGTCGCTCATCGGGTTCCTCATCAGTCAGGGTGTGGATTCAGTTTAACATCAACCGGGAAGGCCTGTAACAAATGCAGGGTGAATTTATCCCGCCACGCTGTTATCGGTTGCGGGCCGATTTCATCATTTATATTTCTTTCTGATTTACTCTTCGCGATAACTCCTCAGCAGATTCCTTGCGTTCGGAATATCGGTCTGTCAGGTAATCACTTTGACCTCGCGTCAGTAAGGTGAATTTCATCAATTCTTCCATCACATCCACCACCCGGTCATAGTAGGCAGAGGGTTTCATGCGTCCTGCCTCATCGAACTCCAGAAAGGCTTTGGGCACCGAGGACTGATTCGGTATGGTGATCATGCGCATCCAGCGCCCTAAAATGCGCATCTGATTAACGGTGTTAAAGGATTGTGAGCCTCCGCAAACCTGCAGCACCGCCAGAGTTTTCCCCTGGCTCGGTCTTACTGCTCCGGAGTTCAGCGGAATCCAGTCGATTTGTGACTTGAATACTCCGGTCATTGCGCCATGCCGTTCGGGTGAACACCAAACCTGCCCTTCCGACCATTCTACCAGCTCCCGCAACTCAATGACTTTGGGGTGGGTTGCGGGCGCATCATCGGGCAGCGGTAAGCCACTGGGATGAAATACCCGCGTGTCCGCCCCAAAATGGCGTAATAGTCGCTCTGCTTCCAGGGTCAGCAGCCGGCTGTAGGATTTTTCCCGATTGGAGCCATAGAGCAGCAATATACGAGGCGGATGTTGAGTGGCCGCAGTACCGGTCAGACGGTTTATATCCGGTTGCTGCAGCAGGCTCTCGGTGATGTTGGGAAGATCATCAGACACAACAGTTCTCCATGATGAACAGCTCGGCAAATGATAAATGCCTACACATTTTGTAAGCAGTGTTGATGAGCGCCGGCTATTTGTCAATACTACAAGTATTATTCGCGGGTTTGTTTTGATGGTTTTTGGTGTCCCGAAATTGCATAGTTGACAGTAAGGTTTGCGCTTGGCAATAATGCAACAAAGTTGCAAATAGAAAGGTTGTCAGTTATGGAAAAAGCATCCGCCGCTCCCGAAACCCTGCAAGAGGATGTGGTCAGTCTCTGGGGGCTGATCAGCCAGAGCATCTCCGGTATGGCGCCCACCTGTGATGTGGTAGCCTTCATGACGGCGGGTGCGGCCTTTGCGCTGGTGGCTCTACCCCTGTCCTACTTCTGGGCCTTTGCGCTCATGTTCATCGAAATGAACACTATTTATCACCTCAGCAAGCATCGGGCTTCAGCCGGCGGATACTACGCCTATGTGGCGGCTGGTCTGGGGGCCAGACCAGCCTTGCTGACCGGTTTCATGGTGGTGTTCTACCAGTTGCTCAGTGTTGCTGCTATTCCGGTTTATGTGGGTGGGGTATTTCTGCCGGGGCTGGCAAAAAGTCTGGGTTATCCCTTGCCTGCCTGGTTCTGGTTGGTATCTATTGTGTTTTTCATTGGTATTCCGTGGTTACTCAGTATTTCCGGGATTCGTCCCAGTATTCGCGTGGTGGCCATTACCAGTTTTGTGGAAGTAGCGTTTCTGGTAGTGGCCTCCATGATTATTATTGTCAAAGCGGCACCCGTGCATCCTCTGGCCCCGTTCAGTATTCCGACCGATGGTTTCAAAGGCGTGGCCATGGGTATGATTTTCGCCATCACCAGTTTTATCGGGATAGGCAGCCACACGCCCCTCGGCGAGGAAGTGCGCGGACCCCGAACCCAGCGTGGCAGGCTCATCGGTAAGGCGGCATTACTGTCTTTGACGCTGGTGGGCGCAGCGCTGGTGCTTTCTGCCTACGCCTTGACCGTTGGCTGGGGTCCCGCCGATATGGCGAGTTTTGCTCATGCCGACGCGCCGGGTGTGACCGTATTTCTGCGTTATCTTGGCCCGGTGGGTGGCATGGCGCTGGTCATTCTCGCCATTAATAGTGCCATGGCCGATAGTCTTGCCTTGCTGAACAGCTCTTCCCGGGTACTGTTTGCCATTGGTCGCGATGCGCTGATTTCCGAACGCTTTGCCCAGGTCAGCAATACCCGGGCTCCACAACGCAGCATCTCGGTTATTACCGGGCTGACTATTGTTGTTGCGGTGCTGGCCGTCGCCGTATTCGGGTCCAGTAATGGCTTTAATGTTCTGACCACGGCGGTCCTGTTCGGTCTGGTCACCGCACATACCTTCATGAATGTGTCCTTGATGCGTCTGGCCCATGCGGATCACGAAGGAACCAGCACGCGTCTGTTCTATCATTTTCTCCTGCCGGTCGTAGCCACCGGTCTGTTCTGGTGGGTGTTATATGAATCCATTGTCCCGCTGGCCTATCCACTGGACTGGTCGTTGGCCGCCTGGCTGGGTTTTACTCTTTTGGTTCTGGCCTACGTGTTCCGGATTCATGGCCGCATCCATCCCGATCATCGTCACTATCTGGGTACTGTTCGCGACCCGCAATGAGTTCTCCGAATGCTTTATTATGAAGCGCTAACAGCGCCATTTGTAAGTGTTTCTTATGCTCCTGAAGCTTGACACTGGCGTATGCCTCGTTTAGCTTGCGATCATGAGTTCTGCTGCCCGTAATGCCTCCCGAACCACCCGACCGACCCCGGCCGGGCCATCCAAAGCCATGCCCGGAAAATCCTGGCGCCGTGAAGCCCTGTTACTGGTCATGCTGGCCATCGCCCTTTTCATGGCCATGTCTCTGCTGAGTTTTTCTCCTGCAGATCCCAGCTGGTTCAACAGTGGTAAAGGCGAGGCTGTACAAAATTGGGGAGGAGAGGCCGGATCTTATCTGGCAGAGTTTCTGGTGCAGTTTTTGGGGATGTCGGCCTGGTTGCTCCCTCTGGCGTTAATCGGGTGGGTCGCGCAACTCTGGAATCACTGGTTTCGCCAACGACCCGGCCGACGCCTTGCCCCGGTGGGGGGGCTGGCCATTTTTTTGGGCTTGATGATATTTTTGGCGATAGTTTGGCCACCTGCCTGGTGGTCGGTCACAGGAACCCTTGCCGGTGGTATTGTGGGCCAGGAAATTGCTCAGTTGTTTCAGCCACTCATTGGTTCCGGTGGAAGTGCATTGCTGTTCTTCGCGGTATTTGTCTTCGGCCTGTTTTTACTGACGGGCCTTGGACCAAGGGAAATGCTGGCGAAATTCCAGCAGGAATCGAACCGGCTGAGTGGCCTGAATTTGTTCGCGCGTTTGCCGCTGCCCCGCTTCTCGCGGCGGCAGACAGGCCAGTCGCAACCCAAGGTTTCAGCGCCGCTTCCGGCAGCTATTCCGGAAAAAGCAAAACCCGCTGTTGAGA
>NZ_JBYCKP010000462.1:0-7729 GCF_057473445.1 Acidithiobacillus sp. TH-A36
AGGAGGAGACTTTCTCCACACTATTCTCTCCCAAGCTACATAGCGCGCTGCCTGGATACTTCGCAACTGCGTAAAGCTCCATTTGCCGGTGTAAATAACAAGGAAAAATAGAGGAATTATTGCAAAAGCTGCAAGCACGACGAATTCGGTGAGTGACTGACCTCGTTCTGAACTATGCGAGCTATCCCCAAATAATTTTTTTTCGGCATGAATTTTTTTCAGCATGAGAAGCATCACGTTTATTGCAAGCCAAGCAAAGTCGCATACAGCGATCTTTCGCGTGCATTCAAATCCACTAGTCGGGCTTCCCAGAACGGGCTAAAAAGATTGGCGCGCTCGTCATAGGCATCAGCGCGTTGCCATAATGATGCAGGCCGTCGGAAAAATGCTTGAGCTTTGGCCATGGAGCGTATGTGCTTGCCTGGATTGTCCTGTGCCAGTGAAATGTTTGTTTTATCCTGAGCGGACTGCTTGATGCCCAAAGCGTTGCTGGCATCCCGTACGTTTTGGCGATCATGCTCCACAACTACAACATAAGAAGGCATTACATCAGCTGGATCTCCATTTGCGTCCTTAAGTTGTGGGTTATTCCGATTAAAATCCCAGTAGCGACTGATTCCACCAGCAGAAAAACGTGTTGCATCGCCGCCGACCGAGCGCATGGATGCCCCCGTGCTATCTTGCTCTCCGGGATTTTTGAAAGCAGCAATATTGGACCCTTGAGCATTTTGCGAAAGGGAATCCTGATAGGCTGGTAAGTTGACTATACGTTCTGCAGTTGGAAAAACTGTTTGGGGAGTTGATCTTGTTTCCAGATATCGACCAGGATAGGGGAAATTATTGCCATTACCGGTTTGTGATGCTCCAAAACCTAATGGGATCTCAATCAATTTTTTTCCACCAAACAATATCCCTTTTCTGGTCCAAACATGTAATGACAAGGTGTCCATACCGGACCAGCCAAACTTTCCTTCTGTAGTTTTGGCAATCTCCGAGCCCCCAGCGCGACGAAATTCCCAGCCGGTAACGTACAGATTTCCGGATTTAACAGGGAGAAGAGGTGTAGGCAGATGATTCCGGGTGGATGTAAAACCATCTCGTGAGGCATTGATCATGTAAGCCATGCGGTTTTGAGCTTGCTCTTTGTCATCGCCCCAACGCTGAAGGAGGTTCCCACGATTTTTGAAATAACTGCTGAGGTTGGTAGCCATAATAATGGTGTTTAGTTGACCGTTGGCATCATTCAGTTTAACAACCTGTTCAGCAACGGCTGTCATTGCTCCACCAGGATGATTGTTGCCTCCTCCTGGATCGAAAACACCGTTAGCAAGGTGGTAGGCTTCTTGCGAACCACTCAAAGCCGAATCGGCTAAATCCAGTGCGGGAAGCAAGACGTTGCTTGCAGTTTCTATGCTTTGATTCAGCACATTGGTGCTTTGTGCAATGGCATTGGTAATGGCTGTTATGATTGAGCCTACACCTGGAATGGTCTGGGCAAAATTTCCAACATTCCGGATGTTATCACCCAGACTATTTATGTGTCTTCCCCACGAAACAAGACTGATGGTCTGGCCAATAGCTACTTGATTTGCCACCATAGCGCGATTTGTGTAAGCAATAAAATTTAGTTCGCGCGCTTCCATTTGCATGGCTGAAAATGCTGCCGCGTCAGCCGCATTTTGCGTTTTAAGTTTGACAGCGGTTTGCTGCCCAGTATTAAAAACAAACAACCCTGCTAACAGTATGGCTGGAATTAAAACAATAGAAAATAACGCTGCCTGCCCGGATTCTGCGAGATTTTTCGAAGTAAATATCATATTTATAGACGTTGAACGCATAATAAATTCCATATTTATATGAAGTTGATGATCCCGGTAGGTGCGTATGGAATTATTTCTCAATCTGAATTGATGAAAAATTCTAAATTAAAAAATTATTTGCCTAAGTCAGATTTGTAATCACTCATATTTTTCTGAATGGCAGCATTGCCTGTTGCTTGCCCCGCAGTGCCCTGCGCTGCAGTGATTTCGGTTCCTCCACTTTTGCCAGATAGTTCCTGGGAAATACCCGCCATTTGATGACGCAACGTCTGTCCAAAATAGGAAAATACTGCAATTCCAGTTATGGCGATGAGGGCAACGATAATGAGATATTCTGTCATCCCTTGACCGTATTCTTTTTGCTGATTTGACGTTGATAAATTATGTTTCATGAATCCTCCATTAGGGTCGGCTACTTTATCGATGTGTTATTATTTAAGCATGCCACAAAGACATGAACAATATGTTCAATAATCACGCGTTTTAATTTTTAATTATTTGTAAATATTGAATAAATATTTTTTTATAATTATGGCTTATAATTTTTTAATGATGATTTATGTTTGTTGTATAAATATTGTTTTATAGTTAATTATTTTGTATAAAATTTATTGCTAATGACGTTATTATATTATTTTCAGTGAGGTAATTTGTGATGTTAATTTGTGGGGTAATATGTCGCAGTTTGACGCTCGCGCTTGTCACGATGGTGTACCAGATTTTTTGCTGGACGCAGCTGTAACTGCGGCTAACCATGTGCTCGCAGATTTTTACCACTTAGTCCTGAGCGAGGATATATGGAAGAAATTTCAGGGTGCGCTGGACCGTTCGGTTCAAGGGAAGCAAAACTTTGCAGCAATTACTCAGAGCTACTGGGGTAATAGCTTGGGTGCGACTCATGAGCAGATTCGCAAGCTCACATCCTCATGGATGTGGCTGATGGGTGCCAACGAGATAAGTTTCCCGGCTTGCAAAAGGATCCTGCCCGGTGCGAAAAAAACAAGTTACGATTACGACAATTTAATAATTTCTACGCGTCTGTTGATGGCTCTATTTGCCTCAGTATCGTTGCTAACCAGGGGTCTGCTTGATCCATAGCCTGTTGTTTCAAGGCGCCGGGGATCAATGCCTTCGACAAGCAAGGCGTTTTTAACAGCTACCGCCCGAGTGACGGACAACTTTTGGTTGTAGCTTTCTGCACCTACCTGATCTGTGTGTCCCTCAATTCGTACATGTAACTGAGGATGCTTCTTTAGTAGATCACTCAATGCCTTCAAGGAGGGTTGGGCATCTGCCCTGAGGCTTGAGCGATTGAAGTCAAAAGGTAAATGCAAGGAAAATTGCCCCTTATTATTCAGTGCATAGAGCATGCTTTCGCTAGTCAGAGGGTCGGGCGAACTGGACACCATCCCGTTTTGCATAGGCTGCGTCTGTATTGCATATACTGAAGCATCCTGGGAATGACCGAACAGGGTGTTGTCGTTTATGAAAACTAAAGTACGTACTCCATCAGCAGCTCGATGTTCTGCTGTTAACATCCGCCCATCATCAAAAAGAAAATTTTCAACTCCTCCTGTATAGCCTGTCGGCGCGTTTCGCCAGAGAGATGTATTGATGGCTGCATCTCCATTGGTTCTGCAACTGTGGTTGGCGCATTGCCACAAAATATGGAACCCTGCATGCTGCAAAGCTTGTTGATAGTTGCGGATCACTTCCAGTGGCGAGCGATCTCTGGGAACCTGATATTTGATATAAGTGATTTGGCCCTCCAGTGTTTCAGAACGGGTCAGAGCATTTTTACCTAATGGTCCCAGGGGAATTGTTATTTCATCGTAATGAGCGCTGCGATAATTATCCACTACGCTTCCGGGGTATCGCCCCAGAAAGGGGAGATCTTGACCACTTTCTGCAAGAGTAGATGTTGAACCTGCTAAAGACAATGTCAGAAAAAAGAAAAAATTAAATCTGTTACGCATGCTGTTCACTCCAGTCAGAAGTGGCTCCGAAAGACAACGTGGCGATTTGTTTTTTTCTGCCAATGGTCCTTAGAAGGCGCGCGAGGAGCATGCGCCTGTTTGGTACCCCATGGCGTCGGCATAGTGCGGCTATCCGGGAACGTATGGTGCTTTCACTCTGTCCAAGTTGCAGTGCAATTTGGCTTTGACCAACACCATTAACCAGTAATTGTGCAATACGTAAATCTGTCGGGTTTAGTTCAGGATGAAAGGGGTATTCTATTTCTAATCTGCTGTGCAGGAAGGTTAGCCCTGCCTGAATTTTTTGCATTTCTACAGCAGTTAGTATTCTTTGTGTGTCGAGATGAAACAGTATGATCTGCATGGGAGTGTCATTGCAGATGAAGCTTGACGCGATTTCCAGTGAGGTCATGACTGTGTGCGGAGTTGGGGTGTTCCCCGTGGCTTCCCTTTGAGCCCGAACGATCAGTTCCCGAGGTGGGGTGGGCCAGCGCCCGGCAGGGTAGCGCCACCAGCAATGTGTTTGCCAGCTCTTGCTTTGTCGATGAATACGGTAAGTTTTTATCTGGCGCAGCCAGCCTAGATCACGCCAATGTTGGGCCATCTGTGTCGGGGATAGCTGCAAATTGTTGTTCAAAAGTGTTGCATCTGTGCCCTGGAGTTTTGTCTGGGCCAATAGTTTTAACCACATCGTTCGCTCCCTCCATTATGGAAGTTGATACATCTATAATATTTTCAAAAATAATACTGTGATTTTTCATAATGTCAATATCGTATATAAAATGGATAAAGACCTCTTTCATGGGTTTATAATTCTTGTTTATCAGTTTATATATAAATAAAAAACATGTAGTTATAATATATCTGTTATGATTATTGAACATCTTTTTAGAATTTTTATCTTATGATTAAATGATCCTGTAAAGCAGCTATCGGTTATGGCTGAAAATGTAATGCTGATTATAATGTGTATTGTTTTACACTTTGTCTGAGCTGCTTGTTTGAGTGGGAGAGACCTGTTGCGACATGAAGCATTTGCTTTTCTGGTCTTTATGGCCGTTCTGGGCCTGACGCTGCTGCTATTATTTGCTGCCCGTCAGCTTCTGCATAGAGGACAGAACCGCTTCGCACGCGACAGTCAAATGGGGCTGAAAAGTCTTTTCATTTTTGCGGACCCCGTGTTGCTCTGGAAATTTAATCTGATGTTGCTGGTTGTTCTGCCTATTCTGACGTGGTGGGCGTCGGGGTCAGTTGTGGTCGCTGTCGGGGCTGCCTTTTTGATCCTGCTTCTGCCGCGCCTGATTATGCGTTGGCTGCAGGGGCGACGCTTGGACCGACTGCATGCGCAGTTGCCAGATGCGCTGATGATGTTGGCCAGTGGACTGCGTGCCGGTGCTAATTTGCAACAGGCTATGGAGGGGCTATCTCGTGATCTCAGTCCGCCCATCAGTCAGGAGTTGGGTTTGGTGGTGCGAGAACAGCGTCTTGGAGCTGCTTTTGAAGATGCGATTGATCATCTGGCGGAACGTATACCTAGTCCAGATGTACAACTGGTCGCTTCCGCATTGCGAATTAGTCGGGAAGTCGGAGGCAGCCTTGCAGATACAGTGGCACGACTGGGAGAAACTATTCGCAAGCGACTGATGATGGAACAGAAAATAAAAGCATTGACTGCGCAGGGCCGTCTTCAGGGGATCGTCATGACGGCGCTTCCTGCATTGATTATTTTGGCCCTCTTGCAAATCGAGCCGCAAGCTATGGGTGCATTATTTAGTACGACCCAGGGATGGGCAGTATTGGCCGTTGCCATTCTTTGTGAGTTTTTGGGTTATTTTTGGATACGGAAAATTGTGAGTATTGAAGTATGACAAAGCTAACAATATGGTTAATTGCCGTACTGATAGGGTTGTCTATTGCTGTTGCAATTTATGGCTTGGGTTATCTGGCACGCCAGATGGAGCCCTCGCCCAGGGACTACATGGATCCTTTACCCAAAGGGTTGAGGCTGCTTTGGCCCATAGTTCAATTTGTTCGTTCAACATTGGTTATTTTCATTCCCGATCGTTTGCTGTTACCGGTACATCAACGGTTACAAAGAGCGGGTATGCACTACTTGCTGAGTTCCAGAGAGTTTGTTGCACTGAAAGTTCTGAGTACGACGGTACCCTTGATTTTTTGTGTGTTGTTATATCGGGTTTCAGGGTTGTTCAATGTTTGGCTGTTATTTTTGACTATGTTGTTTGCGAGCTTTTATCCTGACATCTGGTTGGTTGAACAGGCCAAGCGGCGTGGGCGTCTTATTCTAAAAGAGTTACCGGTTTACCTGGATTTCATCACCCTTATGATTGAGGGAGGGCTTAATTTAACCAGTGCGATGCAGGTGGCTGTTGATAAGGGGCCTGCAGGCCCGCTGCACAACGAGTTCGCGATCATGATTCGGGAGTTGCGATCCGGTACGGCAAAAATGGATGTGTTTCGACGCTTTGGAGAGCGCGTATCGTTGACGGAAGTACGCAGTCTGGTCAGTGCGTTGGTTCAATCAGAGGAGCGTGGCGGAGATCTGGGACCAGTATTGCGTGCTCAAGCAGAACAGCGACGGGAAGAGCGTTTTTTGCGGGCAGAAAAATTGGCTCTTGAAGCACCAGTCAAGCTTTTGGCGCCGCTGGTGGTTTTTATTTTTCCGATTACCTTCCTGATGCTGGCTTTTGTGATTTACATGAAATTTTTACAGGAGGGCGGATATTGATGTCAGTAGGCTGTATCTCTCGGGGAGAAGACATTTTATGGACAGAAGTGTCTTGCGCCAGTCATTTTGGAGATCGTCTGCGTGGGCTGTTAGGGAAAAGTCATCTCAATGCTGACGCAGGACTGCTATTGATGCACGTAGGCAGTATTCACAGCATAGGCATGGTTTTCCCCATTGACGTGATTTTTTTGGACCAGAACAGGCGGGTTACTGCTTGTCATAGCGATTTGCCCCCCTGGCGTTGGCGATTTTGCCGTGCTGCAGTAATGACCCTGGAAGTAGCCGCTGGCGGCATTAGGTTTTATGGCGTTGAACCCGGCCAGCGGCTGGAATGGCGTCCGCCATTGCACGACTGAGCCATACAGTCCAAAATCCACCCCTGATATGAGGGGGACCCATGTTTGACAATCTGACCCAAAAACTCACCCAGACTTTTAAAAACCTGCGTGGCCAGGGGCGTTTGAGCGAAGACAATATTCGTGACGCCCTGCGTGAAGTGCGTTTGGCCTTGCTGGAAGCCGATGTGGCGCTGCCGGTGGTGAAAGACTTCATCAACAAGGTGCGCGAATCGGCGCTGGGGGAGGAAGTGGTGAAAAGCCTGTCGCCGGGGCAGGTGTTTATCAAGATTGTCAATGATGAACTGGTCAAGCTCATGGGCGAGCACAATGACCGGCTGGATTTGAGTGCCCGACCTCCGGCAGTGATTCTTTTGGCCGGGTTGCAGGGTTCCGGTAAAACCACGACCAGTGCCAAGCTCGCTTTGTGGCTCAAGGAAAAAGAAAAAAAGCGGGTCATGATGGTGAGTACCGACGTCTATCGGCCTGCTGCCATGGAGCAGTTGGCGCATCTGGGCAAGGATATTGAGGTCGAAGTATTTCCGTCCCGTCCAGATCAGCAGCCGGTGCAGATTGCCAAAGATGCCTTAGAGGCAGCGCAGCGCGGGGTATTTGACGTGTTGATTGTCGATACCGCCGGACGCCTGCATGTGGATGACGCCATGATGGCGGAAGCACAGGCTTTGACCGGCGCCGTCCAGCCGGTGGAGTTGCTGTTTGTGGTGGACGCCATGACAGGTCAGGATGCTGTCAATACGGCCAAGGCTTTTAATGATGCCTTGCCGCTGACCGGCGTCATTTTGACCAAGACTGACGGTGACGCGCGTGGTGGCGCTGCCTTGTCGGTGCGGG
>NZ_JBYCKP010000463.1:0-6943 GCF_057473445.1 Acidithiobacillus sp. TH-A36
CACGCTTCCTGCTAAACATATCCTGATCATGGTCATCTGATCACTCCTCCTCAAGTGGCTTCCAGGGCGGTCCTCCCGCCCTTTTTTTTGTTCAAAGCTCAGGCGCATAGCCAAATACCCATATAATCCGCTGATAAACAGCCGGTTAATATTTTGTGAAGCATTTCCGGACAGAAACTTTCCGGTCGGGATGCGGACTGGCGCAACCAGCCGCCATGCACCATAATTGTGCATAGAGCGCACCACCTACGAACAATTTGTCAGTACACAGTGCAGGAATACACAGCAGGCCTCATCGGGGGGAAAGACCAGAACTGCCCGCACTTTGGCACAGGAAATGCTTAATGAAAAACATTCTTCAACACCTGAACCCTAGGGTCGCGTCCATGTCCAAAGGATTCAGGCTGTAAACCATCGCGGCTTCGCCGCAAGGAGTGGCAAATGGCGTTATTCGACCGTTATCAGGAGCGTTTTCTGCAACAGCAGGAAGTCACCCTTTCACTGGACGCTTATCTGGATCTCTGTGCCCGTGAACCCATAGCCTATGCCAGCGCTGCAGAACGGATGCTGGCCGCCATCGGCGAGCCGCAGGTGATCGACACTCAGGCGGACCCCCGACTGTCGCGGATATTCATGAATCGAAAGTTGCTCACCTACCCGGCTTTCAATGATTTTTACGGTATTGAAGATGTCGTCGAAAATCTGGTGGCCTATTTCCGCCATGCCGCGCAGGGACTGGAAGAACGCAAGCAGATTCTCTACCTGCTGGGTCCGGTTGGGGCTGCCAAATCTTCTTTGGCCGAGCGTCTGAAGACCCTGATGGAGCATCATCCCATTTACTGTCTGGCCGCCAACGGCAAGGTTTCGCCGCTTTACGAATCGCCTTTGGGTTTGTTTGATCGGGATGAAGATGGCCCCATACTGGAGGATCGTTTTGGTATTCCCCGTCGCGCCCTGAATGGCGTGATGTCTCCATGGGCCGCCAAACGCTTGCGCGAATTTGGCGGTGACATCCGTAAATTCACGGTGCAGCGCCTGATGCCATCGCAGCTGCATCAAATCGGTATTACCAAGGTGGAGCCCGGTGACGAGAATAATCAGGATATATCCAGCCTGGTAGGCAAAGTGGACATTCGCAAGCTGGAAGATTTTTCCCAGGATGATCCTGATGCCTACTCCTACGCGGGTGGCCTCAATGTCGCCACCCAGGGCGTTCTCGAATTCGTGGAAATGTTCAAGGCACCGATCAAGATGCTGCATCCGCTGCTGACTGCCACCCAGGAGGGCACCTATAATGGTACCGAGGGCTTTGGAGCCCTGCCTTTTCAGGGCATTATCCTGGCCCACAGCAACGAATCGGAATGGTCCGCTTTCCGCAACAACAAGCGGAATGAGGCCTTTCTTGACCGGGTATATATTGTCAAGGTGCCCTACTGTCTGCGGGTCACGGAAGAAACCCGTATCTACCATAAACTCCTGGAAAGCAGCGCCCTCAGTGACGCCCCTTGCGCACCCGACACCATGGACATGCTGGCGCGTTTTTCAGTACTCAGCCGTCTCAAGGAGCCGGGCAACAGCAGTCTCTGGTCCAAAATGGAAATCTACGACGGCAAATCCCTGAAAGACAAGGATCCCAAGGCCAAAAGCCTGCAGGAATACCGGGATGCTGCCGGCGTGGATGAAGGCATGGATGGCATTTCTACCCGTTTTGCCTACAAAATCATGTCGCGTACCTTCAATTTTGACAGTGACGAAGTGGCTGCCAATCCCGTTCATCTCCTGCACGTGCTGGAAACGCAAATTCGTGCCGAACAGTTCCCGGCAGACACCGAATCCCATTATCTGGCTTTTCTGAAAACCGAACTGGCGCCCCGCTATGCCGAATTTCTGGGTCTGGAAATCCAGAAAGCCTATCTCGAAAGTTATGGGGATTACGGTCAGAATCTTTTTGATCGTTACATTCAATATGCTGACTTCTGGCTCCAGGATACAGAATTCCGTGACCCCGACACCGGCCAACTCATGGATCGCGGCCTTCTGAACGAAGAACTGGAAAAAATCGAGAAACCGGCGGGTATTGCCAATCCCAAGGACTTCCGCAATGAAGTGGTCAATTTTGTCCTGCGGGTAAAAGCTTCCAATGATGGGATCAGCCCTTCCTGGACCAGCTATGAAAAACTGCGCGCGGTTATCGAAAAGAAAATGTTTGCCAATACCGAAGACCTCTTGCCGGTGATTTCCTTCGGTAAAAAAAGTTCTTCTGACGACGAGCGGAAACATCAGGATTTTGTAGCGCGCATGACCCGAAAAGGCTATACGGAAAAACAGGTACGCCTGCTGGTGGACTGGTACATGCGCTATCGTAAGCACCACTGAAATCTGCCAAAACTTCTGCATTTTCGCAGACCTTTGGCCCAGCCAATTACTCAATTGGAAGTGCCAAATACTCAGTATTCACTGTATCGCCAGTCATGTTGGTTGGCGACAAGACTGGCTTTGGTGATATGAATGTTGCGCCTTTGGCCACCTGGTTTTACCAAGTGGCCATTATCATATTGAATTTGCAGATGGAGAGCATGATGCTATCTGCTTCACCGGATTATTGCCCATCAACCCCTGGAGTGGCGTTTGGGGCGATGGTTCCGATGGTGATGCTGGCGTTATGTCCGAAGGGCGTGGGTGGCAACGGGGAAGCGGCATGAATGGCTGCCAGCTCGATTTTGCCAAGGGCTTCAGAAGAACATCCAGCGAGTTCTGCCCGGACTACTGTGCCATTAGCCAAAATCACCGCCACTGCCCGACATGTCCCGGTAGGCAAAGTTACGGGATGTCCTGCCCGTTTCATGGCCGTGCGCTCCTGTTCTGCACGGATTCTTCCGACCTGACCAGCAACGATCTGGTTCACCTGCATCATATAGGAATGCAGGATACGATCTTGCTGCGTAACAACAGAGGTATTCTGTACAGCTTGGGCCGAGGATGGTCCGGGATAGGTACTCACGTTGCTGACGGCACAACCGGAAAGGAGTGCTGTCAGGCCAAGTGATGCGACAACTGCTTTGCGCGACATTATGGTATTTTCCTTTTTCTGCAATTGTTTTTTTGCTGGAGATATCGCTGAACCGTATCAAGACGAAACCCCTAAAAAATAGGTATGTTGAAAATTAGGTGAGTTCGCGGAAAAAAGCAATTCACCCGCTATGACGATAAAAGAAAAGCTGTCAGCTTAACTACGTCCGGGTTGAAGCTCGCATTCATGATCCTTACCGGTGCTTACATCTTTACAGCAAGTCTTGTGCAGGGTCGGGAATAATCTGGGCACGTGTATCCATAAGGTTTTTGCATATGGTCGTTTCCAAAAGCCCCACTCTCTTGTGCTGCACCATATTGGTGCACGTCCTTATGATTTCATCTCTTCTCCCGGTTCAGGAAGCTTCAATCTGGCGCTTTTAAGGGTTTGCACGGTTTTTGCTTGACCAAATTGCACACTGGGGCATTCAGCCTCAGAAACGATGGAAACAAGGAGCGATATGATGAAGAAGGGAGCAAGGCAACACGTATTTCGAGGAACAGCATGGGTGGGTGCCCTCACCCTCCTGGGGAGTCCGCTGGCAGAGGCAGGCACCAGCACGCCCAGTTTCAATAGTGGGGATACTGCCTGGATGCTGACCTCTACGGCACTGGTGCTGCTCATGACCGTGCCGGGTCTGGCGTTGTTTTATGCAGGCATGGTCCGCAAAAAAAATGTGCTGGCAACAGCTGCCCAGAGTTTCGCGGTCACAGCGCTGATTTCGGTATTGTGGATGATGCTGGGATACAGCCTGTCTTTCAGCACCGGTAATGCCTTTATGGGGGGCATGAGTCGCTTGTTCCTCAACGGCCTGGGGCTGGATTCGGTGAGCAGTCTGGCGCCCACCATTCCGGAATCCGTGTACATGACCTTCCAGATGACTTTTGCCATCATCACCCCGGCACTGATTGTGGGTGCCTTCGCAGAGCGCATGAAATTTTCGGCACTGCTCTGGTTTACCGGTCTGTGGTCCCTGCTGGTCTATGCGCCCATCGCCCACATGGTCTGGGGACCCGGCGGCTGGCTGGGCGCCGATGGCGTCCTCGACTACGCGGGCGGTACCGTGGTGCACATCAATGCCGGGGTCGCGGGCCTCGTAGCAGCACTGGTCATGGGCAAGCGGGTTGGCTATAAACATGATGCCATGCACCCCAATAATCTCATGTACACCCTGATAGGCGCTTCGTTACTGTGGGTAGGCTGGTTTGGATTCAATGCCGGGTCTGCGGTCGCGGCCAGTGATCGGGCAGGCATGGCGCTGGCGGTTACACAGATTGCTACTGCGGTCGCAGCTCTGGCCTGGATGTTTGCCGAGTGGGTGGCACGGGGTAAACCCACGGTATTGGGCATGACTTCGGGTGCTGTCGCAGGGCTGGTAGCCATCACCCCGGCTTCGGGTTTTGTGGGTCCCATGGGCGCATTGTGGATAGGGATTGCGGCGGGCGTCATTTGTTTCTGGGCCTCCGTCTACCTGAAAAACTGGATGGGCTACGATGATTCCCTGGATGCCTTCGGGGTCCACGCCATGGGTGGTATTGTTGGCGCGCTGCTCACCGGGGTGTTTGCCGTCAAAGCTATTGGCGGCACGGCTGGCGTGCTGGAAGGCAATACCGGACAGTTATTGATCCAGGCTACCGGAGTGGGCGTCACGATCGTTTATGACGCCATCGTCAGCTTCATCATTCTGAAAGCCATCGACTGGACCCTCGGCTTGCGCGTGAAAGAAGAGCAGGAAAGGGAAGGGCTGGATATTACCCAGCATGGTGAACAGGTTTACGAGTAACCCGAAAATGGACCTGTGTCGGGCCGCTGCAAGGCCCGGAGCAGGTCCCCGGGCGGGCTGATCAGAACACGATTTGCAGGCTACTGCCTGTTTTCCAGAACGATCTACGCGCGTAAACTGGAAATATCGAGCGTGCTCTGCTCAACCTTTAACGGGAGCATCCCGCAATCATTCTCTTGCGTCATCATCCGGAAAAGACCTGGTTTTCCGAGGAGTCAGCCATGAGTACGATTATCGACCGGCGCAGTTCCGGAACCCGATCCACCAGCAATCAGGAGCGTCTGCAGAGAAGAGTGCGCGCCCGCCTGAAGAGCGCCGTGGAAAAAATGGCACGCTCCGGCTCCATTGAAGATCTGGCAAACGCCGATCAACCCATTTCCATCCCTACCCGCGATTTGCACGAACCCAGTTTCCGCCGGGATTTCAGCGACTCCTCCTGGGAAAGAGTCTTGCCCGGTAACAAGGAATATCAGCGTGGTGACGAAATCAACAAACCCGAAGGCGGTGGTGCCGGTCAGGGCCGTGAAGGTTCTCCCGATGGCCTGGGCGATGACGAAGTAGCCATCGTCCTGTCCGCCGATGAGTTTCTGGATTTGCTTTTTGATGGGCTGGCTTTGCCCAATTTACGCAAAACCGTGCAGGGCGATGTCCAGGCGGAACAATGGCGTCGCGCCGGATTTATCAAGGACGGCAGCCCCTCACGCATGCACGTCGGTCGCACCATGCGCGCTGCCCGGGCCCGCCGTCTGGCTCTGCGGGCTGGCAAACGCCGCGAGCTTCAGGAGCTTGAAGAAGCCCGCAGCAAGCTGCAGGAGGAAATCAGCACACGCATTGCCCGCAAGGAGGATGTTTCCCTGGAACAGGAACGTCTGAAAATTCTGGACGAGCAGATTTCCATCCTGGCGCGCAAAATCAAGGCGATTCCTTTTATCGATGAAGCCGACCTGCGCTTTGCCCATATCGATCAGCAACCCCATCCCATCACCAATGCGGTCATGTTTTGTGTCATGGATGTTTCGGGCAGTATGGGAGAAAAGGAAAAAGATCTGGCCAAGCGTTTTTTCCTGCTGCTCTACCTTTTTCTGCATCGCCATTATCAGGCCGTACAAATTGTTTTCATCAAACATCACAGTACGGCAACAGAATGTACTGAACAGGCCTTTTTTGGTGCACGGGAGGGTGGCGGCACCCTGGTTTCTCCGGCCATCATGCTCACCGAAGACATCATGGCCAAACGCTTTCCGGTCGACCGCTGGAATATCTACGTCGCGCAGGTTTCCGATGGTGACAACTATTTTGCCGATAATACGGTCGTGGCTGAACACCTGCATCAGCTTTTACCGCGCCTGCGCAACCTCTTTTACCTGGAGGTCAACCGCGAAAACGAAAGTGATCTTTTGCAACTTTATGATGGCATTGCGGAAGATTATCCTGAGCTGATCACCGCCAGAGCCAGCGCCCGGGAAGATATTTACCCGCTCTTCCGCACCCTGTTTTCCAGCGAGGAGATCCCAAGCCATGTCTAAGTTCCTGTTTACGGATAACGATTGGACTTTTCCACGACTGGATGCGGTCACAGAAGCCATTGCCGTCATAGCCGCAGAAGAACTCCATCTGGACACCTATCCCAATCAGCTGGAAGTCATCAGCGCCGAGCAGATGCTCGATGCCTACGCGTCCATCGGCTTGCCGGTCTATTACGCGCATTGGTCTTTTGGCAAACAGCGCGCCATTGAGTCGGGTCAGTACCGGCGCGGTGAAATGGGTCTGGCCTATGAGCTGGTCATCAACAGTGATCCCTGCATCAGTTATCTTATGGAAGAAAACACCATGACCATGCAGACTCTGGTCATTGCCCATGCCGCTTTTGGACATAACGCCTTTTTCAAAAACAATGCCTTTTTCCGGCAATGGACAGACGCCGAAGGGATTATCGATTATCTGGCTTTCGCCCAACGCTATATTGCCCAATGCGAAGACCGCTTCGGGATGGATGCGGTGACCGATGTCCTCGACGCTGCCCATGCCATCAGTCGCAACGGCATTGACCGGGCGCGCCGCCCGCGACAGCTTTCGGCGCGGGAAGAAGA
>NZ_JBYCKP010000464.1:0-2364 GCF_057473445.1 Acidithiobacillus sp. TH-A36
GCTGCATCGTTTGCGCCTGTCGCAAAAGCGTCTGTGTGGGCTCCCAATAACTCTGGCACATTTCCCTGAAATGTTGTCGCTCGACATTATCCGGGAGCGTGCCCAGGTCTTTTAGCTCGCCCAAGTCGGGAATGGTGGTCTGATAATCAGAAACCATCCGCTTGTACACCTGCCGGGCCTCTGTGGGCACCACGATAGGCGGGAAACCCGCGTGCAAAACCGGCACATTGGAGATCAGCCTGGCCACGCGCCCATTACCATCAAAAAAGGGATGGATGGTCACCAGGATCAGGTGCAGATCGGCATAGATCTGCACCGCTTCCCTATCGTTCAAATCTCCATTCAAGGCCGCATTGAGCAGTCGCAACCACTGTCCCATCAAGATGGGGATGCTTCTGGGGGCCGGAAATTCCCGATACCGCTGACGGCCATCCTCGCCAATATAGGTTGTAAAATTGGGTTCATTCTTCCAGGCACCTGCGGGCTTGAAGATGTCCACGACTGCATCGGTCAGTACCGCACGGTGCAAGGCAAAAAGGTCTTTGTCCTGTATCTGGTCCTTAGCCATAAGGGCGTAGATGATTTCAATGGCCTTGGCATGACCGATGACTTCCTGGTGGTCCCGCAATGGCTTTCCGGCCACCGTAAGACCTTCCTCAAGAATAAAAGCGGTGTCACCGAGCGTCAGGCTGTTCCCTTCTATGGCTGTGGATGTATGGGTCCACAGGTTGCGAATCTGAGCGAGTAGAAGGGTGCGGATACTGGCGTCAAGGTCCGCATAAAATGGTTTTCTGGTCATCACCGCCTCATGTCATAAAATGTCATCTCGGCTCTCGTTATTTGTTAATCGGCGCCATTCGATAGCTATTCGTCAGCATCCGGTTTTTTACCAGTCTTTTCAAGACTGAGTGAACAATCCAAACGCTGATTTCTGCTGAAAGTTGGTCAATCAGCAGTGCTGTTTGACATTTTTGAGGTTCAGTTGGGCTTACATCCCCTATATGGAGACCGTTATAATTGGGCTAACTTGTTCCTGAAGTTGCGCCACCATAAGGAATCCCTTCATGAAGACATATCACGTATTCGAGCATCCTACGCGCGGGTTGGAGGCGGTTAAAGTCGGCGTCTCCTGGCCGGGATTCTGTTTCGGTTTCTTTTGGATGCTGGTGAAGAAAATGTGGGGATGGGCGCTGCTCTTTCTAGTCATCGCCATCGTGAGCGTGTTTTTCCAGATATCCATCACCCACGGACAGCCTCCCGCCTCAGCAACGAATCTGGGTTTCGACCTGGAGGGGCTGGTGTTGGGAATCATCGTCGGAGCCTATGGCAACGGCTGGCGTGAATCCAATCTCCGAAATAGGGGGTACGTGAGCGTTGCCACCGTCGAAGCGAAAACCCCGGATGGCGCTTTAGCTCAATACGCGAGGAGAGAGACGCAGTGAGAATTCTCCGGATACAGCGATTACGGATATGTTGTACCCATGATTTTTGTTCATTTATCCTCAGCTTCCTGTTTAGCGTAACTGCGCAATGATGACATATCGTGACTAGTCGCAAATAATGACGTTTTTTGGGGTTCACTTGGGCGATATTTGGGCAAAGCGCCAAAAATAACGGCATGGCACAGGCTGAAACGCCTGTATTTACTGCTTGTTTAACCGGCGTGTTAATCAGCGTCATTCGTTTGCCATCTGTCAGCATCAGATATTTACCACCGCATATCGCGGAATATGAATCATTCGTTTGCTGAAGTATTAGGTGCATTAGCGAAATACGGAGGCTCTCAATGGCGAACAATCCAAACGCTGATTTCTGCTGAAAACTGGCTAATCACTAGCGCTGTTTGACAGTTTACCTGAGCTTCGCTGGCATCTTCGCGTTATTCGTGGCATCTAATGGGCAATCGGTGATGAGTGGCTTCTTGTTCTTGCATAACTTGCAGTTGAGATTGTAAATGTGGAGTGTGTATTTTTTACAGTATGAAGATGCCCATTCCTTTAGTGCCGAAAGATATTTTAGATTATTCGGATTCCGTACAAAAACAGCCATCAGTGGTTTCGATCCTGCCGTAGATGCACATTGATAAAGTTCATGCCCAATAGCAGCAAGTAATACCCTCCCATGTCCTGATGCAATAACGGCCGATTGCGCTGACCCGTCATTATTTCTGTATCCGTGTATAAGATAAACATTATTGGTAATTTTTTCGGGAGAGCCTGGAACTTCAAGTCCTGAACCAACTTGGTTTACAAGTTTTCCTTTATAGAAGGGGTTGTAATCCCAAACCCGCAGAATTTTTAGAAGTAAGCTAAATCATATAGATACAACAGAAACCTCTGCATCCTCAATCCTGCCAGAAGTTTT
>NZ_JBYCKP010000465.1:0-1943 GCF_057473445.1 Acidithiobacillus sp. TH-A36
GTATGGTCGAGGTGCTGACCCACTGCAAGGCGTGAACCCAGCCAGCCAAGAATAGCGCTGATGATAATCAGGATCAGTCCTTCCAGACCCGTCAGGCCTAAAAGCTGAAACCGGGTACCATACAAAGTCGCCAGACGATCAACCGGTCCCTGCAAAATCGCGATGGTAATCGCAATAATAATCCAGGCCAGTATTCCGGCAATAGCCCCCTGAATCAGTCCCTGATACAAAAATGGCCGGCGAATGAAGGCCCGCGTTGCCCCCACCAGACTGGCAATATCAATTTCATCGCGGCGCTGGGCAATATGCAGGCGAATGGTATTACCCATAACCAGAATTGCGCCCACGGCCAACATAATGGCCAAAATCCAGACAGCCCTTTTACCCAGGGCCAGAATGGCCTGCAGACGCGCCACCCAATGCAAATCGGATTGGGCACTGGCTACTCCGGGTTGACGCGCCCACTTCTGAACTTGCGCCTGCAAGGCCGCCGGACTTTCAGACAATGGATTCAGTTCAACAATAAACGAAGCCGGTAGTGGGTTTTCTCCGAGAATTTTGATGGCGGCAGTCATTCCGGCATTTTTTTCAAATGTTTTCAATGCGGCTTCCTTACCGACATAGCGCACATTGACGACCCCGGTGCTGCCCTGTAACCGCTTCTGCAGCTGCTGTATGTCTTGCTCCGTAGCATCCTGATGGATAAACAGGGAAATCTGGGCCTGATCCCGCCATTGCCCCAACAATTGCTGGAGATTATTGAGCGCAGCAAAGAGGCCCACGGGCAGCGCCAGCACAATAGCCAGGGCAAAAATGGTCATCAGCGTTGCTAAGGGCTGCTTCAGCAGGGTGTTCAAGGCATTTTGGGCGGCTTCCCGACGAATATGTAAGGCACTCACGCGGATTTCTCCTTGGAATTTTGCAGCATCCCTTGCTCCAGATGAAAGACGGGGAGTCCCAGACGCTCTACCTGGGACTGGTCGTGGGTAGCCACCAGAACCGTGGTACCATGCTGATGAAAGTCCCGAAACAGATCCAGAATTTCCGTGCTTAACGAACCATCGAGATTACCGGTCGGCTCATCGGCGAGCAAAATTTCCGGGGTATGCACAATGGCCCGGGCAATCCCCACCCGCTGCTGTTCGCCGCCCGACAGAGTGGCCGGCAAATTATGAATCCGGTTACCCAACCCGACTTTTTCCAGCGCTGCCCTTACCCGGCTTTGAATCTGCTTTCCAGATACCCCACTGACCTGCAAAGTCAGGGCGACATTATTGAACACGTCACGATCCATCAATAATTTGTGATCCTGAAAAACCACCCCAATGCGCCGACGATAGGCGGGAATATGTCGTTTTTTAAGGGTCGAAACATCCACGCCATTGACCATCAGCGTGCCATGACTGACGTCCTCCAGACGCAGCAACAATTTCAGAAGCGTACTTTTGCCTGCCCCCGAAGGCCCGGTCAATAAAGCCATCTGCCCGGTCGGCAATTTAAGATTCAGTTCCCGCAGCACATGATGGCGGCCGGGATAATGTTTGGTGACATTGATAAATTCAATCATGACTTCGGCTCCGCGAAGAGGGCATCAACAAAAGATTCTGGATCAAAGGGACGCAAGTCAGCCACCTGTTCGCCTACACCAATGTAACGAATCGGAATCGGCAGAGCCTTGGCAATAGCCGCCACCACCCCGCCCTTGGCGGTGCCATCCAGTTTGGTAATACAGATACCCGTCAGACCAACAGCCTCATGAAACTGCTGGGCCTGATTCAGGGCATTTTGTCCGGTTCCTGCATCCAGCACCAACCAGACCTGATGGGGTGCGTCCGGATCCTGCTTCGCCAGTACCCTTTTGACTTTTTTCAGCTCTTCCATCAGATGGTCCTGGGTATGCAGGCGTCCTGCCGTATCGGCAATGAGCAGATCGGCAGATCGGG
>NZ_JBYCKP010000466.1:0-2396 GCF_057473445.1 Acidithiobacillus sp. TH-A36
AATGACATTGACTATGACTTCAACAATGACTGATTCCCTGGATGATGCCGCCCTGATGCGTTACTCCCGACAGATTCTTCTGCCGGAAATTGACCTCGAAGGGCAGAAACGTCTGCAGCAAAGTCGCGTACTCATCATCGGCATGGGTGGACTGGGTTGTCCGGCATCGCAGTATCTGGCTGCGGCAGGAATTGGACAACTCACCCTTTGCGATGGGGACGTTGTAGAAATCAGTAATCTGCAACGTCAGATTCTTTATACTGAAGCGGACCTGGGACGGCCCAAGGCCAGCGCCGCCCGTGAACGACTGCTGGCCATGAATCCCCATATCCGGGTGAGTGCCTGGACCGAAAACGCCAGCAATGAATCGCTGGGCAGTGCCCTGGAAACCCATGATCTGGTTCTGGATTGCAGCGACAATTTTCACAGCCGCCACGCCATCAACCGCGCCTGCCGCGAGGCTCGCGTACCGCTGGTCAGTGCTGCCGCCATTCGCTGGGAGGGGCAGCTCAGTGTGTTTGATTTCCGCGACCAAGACACCGCCTGCTATGCCTGCCTGTATCCAGAACAAGGCGAAGAAAATGGCGAAGATACCTGCTCCCGCAACGGGGTGCTGGGGCCATTACTGGGCATTCTCGGCAGCATGCAGGCCGTTGAGGCTATTCGTCTGCTCAGCGGTCACAACTCCCCACTGAGCGGACAACTCCTGCTGGTCGACGCCCGCCACTGGCAATGGCGTCAGGTACAATTGCGCCGCGACCCAGCCTGTGGGGTTTGCGGCGGGGTCTGCGCATGAACTCCTTGATTTTACCCCGCACTCTGGCCAACGCCCTGCTCGGTGATCTGCAGTCCGGCGCTGGACAAGGGCTGGTGGGCGCTTTGCAAGCACGCCCCTGCTCCGTTTACCCGGTCAGTGCCGAACAGCACGGCATGGCGCTGGATCTGCTGACCAGCCGGGGCGAAACGCTTTTTGCCTGCTATGCGGCGGCTCCGCAGGAGCCTTACAGCACTTTGCCCGAAAAGCCTCTGAGCCCCTTTGATCCACCCTACCAAATCCGTCTGGCAACCGACATCCGTGGGGTGATCGTCTTGCGCGCCTATGCCCGGAAAGCCGGACAAGGCTGGCAGGAAAAAATCATCGAGCTGGAAAATGACTGAGCACAATGGATTTTCGGTCATGTCCTTCAATATTCAGGTGGGTATTGGCTCTCATCGTGCCCGTCACATGCTGCTCCATGGCTGGAAATATGTAATGCCGCACGGCCAGAGCCTGCGTAATCTGGAACGCATTGCCGAAATTCTTTCAGAAGCGGATGTTGTCGGCCTGAATGAAGTAGATGCCGGCTCGTTTCGCAGCCAGTATGTGAATCAGGCCGGTTTTTTGGCAGAACGGGCGCACTTTCCTTACTGGGCGCAGCAACGCACCCGTGATTTTGGCGAGCTGGCCCAGCACAGTAACAGCGTACTCTCGCGCTGGCCCATTGCCCGCAGTGAACCGCATACTCTGCCGAGTTTCATGAAAGGTCGGGGCATGCTGGAAACCAGCACCAAAATCAATGGTCAGCCTCTGACTGTCGTCATCACCCATCTGGGCCTCAGTCGTCACGCCCGTTTCAGTCAAATCCGCGATCTCGCGCAACGTCTGCGCCAGCGCCGCCATCTCATTCTCATGGGCGACCTCAACTGTACCGCCCGCTCTCCGGAAATCCGCCTGCTCCTGGCCGAAAGCGGGCTACAGGCGCCGCCCTGGAACCCGCCTACCTTTCCGAGCTGGTCTCCGCGCTTTTCCTTTGACCACATTTTCTGTAGCCCGGACCTGGAATTCACCGAAATTGAAAGTATTGGCGAACCCCTGTCCGATCATCTGGCTCTCAAGGCGCGACTGCGCTGGAACTCGAAGCCAGAGGAAAATGTAAGGACCCGGTCACCGTAAACGGAATCCGGCTGTCAAAAGGTCCTGTTACCAGATAACCCTTGACGGCATAGGGCAGGCCCTTCTGACTGTCGACACTGCCCAGTTCACCCAACACGGGTAACAAATTACCCGTAACCGGGATGGAAACCACGCTACTTCCATACGCCGGAACCTGCACGGGCTTATTCAGCAGGCCATAAGCCACCTGCCGGTCTTGCACCAACAAACGCGCCTCCCCAGCCTTGGCGCGCAAGGCGCTGCTGTTGGGATTGCTGATTTTCAGGTCCAGAATAAAAGTCTGCGACACAAAACCTACCGACTGGGGATGAATGCCTTCCAGTTGCACATGCGGCGAATGGGCCGGAAAAGCACTGCAAGCCGTCAACGGCAAAGCGGCCATCATCAGCAAAGGCCAACGCCAAAAACTTTGGGAGAAGCCAGCACTTCGTGTAACAATACCCATCAGTCCACTCCAGCAGAT
>NZ_JBYCKP010000467.1:0-1781 GCF_057473445.1 Acidithiobacillus sp. TH-A36
GTGGAAAATCTGCACGATGAAATGGATGAACTGGTCGGCATCTTCGGGACCATGATCTCTCCCAGCGGCCAGTTGAGCGACCGCGACCTGAACATCATCGAACTGGCCATCGAATCCATCTTCGGCAATATGGGCAAAGAAGCGACACCAACCCACATGGCGGAGTATCTCGTGGCCCAGGACAACGATCCCCGTGCTATGGAAATGGGCAAGATGCTCCATCGTTTCACCGATCACGGGGCTTATGGACACTGGTTCAACCAGCCAATGAACGTCGATCTCAATGGCCGATTCGTCAATCTGGAACTCAAGGAACTGGAGAATCGCAAGCATCTGTTGATGGTCGTTCTCATGCAGATGATGTTCGCCATTGGCCGGGAAATCGGGCGGGGTGATGCCGACGGGGAACATCGACGCCGGATACTGTTTGTCGATGAGGCCAGTGTCCTGCTGCAGATACCCACGGCTGCAAAGTTTCTGGAAGGCCTCTCGCGGCGCGTTGCCAAGAATCGAGGTTCCCTGGGCTTAGGGCTACAGGGATTGCGGGATTTATACATGAACGATTACACACGGGTTATTGCTTCGCAAACCGCACATTTTCTGGTGATGAAGCAACATCAGGATGTATTGGCCCAGCTTGAGAAGGATCAACTCTTCTCCGTCGGAACATCCGCCTATGAAATGATGCGAAGCCTGAGAAAAACCGGCGAGTATGCAGAATGCTTCATCATGAGCGAAGACCAGATGGGGGTTGGGCGTCTGAAGCTCGATCCGTATCGCCGGGTACTGTACGCCACAGACGGGCCGGAAAAAGAGGATGTCATTGCCGCCATGCGAAGCGGTGTCTCACCGGATCAGGCTATTCGGGATTTTCTGGACCGGGAGAAAACCTATATTGCCAGGCAGGAATTGGCTCCTGAAGAAAACGATCCGAAAGACGCCAAAGCGGATGATCTGGACTATCTCAAATCCATTTCGGATGTGGAAGCGCAGATCGAAAAGGAAAAAATCCAACAGGAAAGCCCGCCTTCTCAGGCGGATATAACTAAATCGGGCAGGAAGAGGCGCACATGGAAGATCTTTTAAGCAAAACCGACCCAACAGAATCTCCGGCGGAAGCAGCAACTACGCCAGATGCGACAGGCACGGATGCCACAAGTCCCAACAAAAAGCCCTCTTTTCGGGAGCGTTTTGCCTATCCCATCATGTTGCTGGTCGGTGTGGTCGCTGCGGGGGGTATCTCTTTTCTGGTGCAGTCCGGCACGCTCTCCGATCTGATGGCAGGGGGCGGGCATTCCCGTGCAGCGGCGGTCAGCGGTGGACCGCGCAGTGTGCCGGTGGTGTATATCAATACCGGCAGGATCATGGCCGATGTCATCAAATCGCAGGTGGAGAATGGCGCGTTGACCCGTCATGAAGCCGCAGAAATGGGGCATGTTATCGGGCAGACGATACAAGCAGTCGCCGCAAACTATGCGCGTCGTGGCGATCTGGTGCTTTCGCGCAACGTGCTGGCCGCGCCGGAAACGAACAACGTAACCGCACAGGTGGAAAAGATCGTACAGGCGCGACTGGCCCAGGATTTTGGAGGGGCGGGATGACTAGCGGACTGACGCTGAAATCGAAATTCATCCTGATTATGGGCATGGGGGCCGTTGCCGTGTTTCTCGGCATGTTTCTGGGGCCGGGTATCGCCATGCACTACGGCATTTCCATAGATCCGCAGTACCAGTCCTGCCTGCCCTGGTCGAACTTCCTGGTGCAGTACGGGCAGACAGATC
>NZ_JBYCKP010000468.1:0-14695 GCF_057473445.1 Acidithiobacillus sp. TH-A36
GGACCCGGATTGCCGTTATTATCGGCAACGTAGTCCGCCCGCGTGAGCCCAAGATGGGCACATATCTGGGCGCGTATCCGCTTTTCCGCCAGGAAAACCAGATTGCCCTGTTTGTATCCGATACGCTGTTCCGGGCTTTTGTGGTTGATCAGATTGGTATGGGAAAGCAGATACAAGAACGATTCCCAGATTTGTTCTTCCATTTTCCTTTCCGGAAGATCATTGCTGTCCTGATAGTCGTTCGCCACTTCGTCTGCACGGCCTTCAATCTGGCCGGCGACCAGATCCGCCTTGCGAATCGCCTGCATCAGATCCACCACAGCTTCATCGGTCTGGATAAAGTTTCTTTTGTATCCCGAACCGGGATAGGCGTAGGCATGATGATAAAAACAGATGGATTGCGTCAACATGCGCTGCAGAAAGTTGTCATGCTGCCCATGACTATCCATCAGCTCCCAAAAGGCATCCAGTCTGGCCAGCAGGCGGCTGCCCTCGATGTCGTGCAGGCCGACGACCTCAATGTTTTCCCCGTCCTTACGAAAACAAAGTACCTTGCCTATGTCATGGGCCATACCTGCAAGAATGGCGGTTTCCCGATCAAAGGATTTACTGGAAGCCTTCCCGCCTGCGCGTACCGCCTCGATGCCCGCCTGGTCCATCTCGGCCCAGCCACGGGCCATGGCCGCCGCTACACGCAGGCTATGTTCCAGCAATGACGCATCCCCGTGGGATCCGTGATAAGGCGAAGCGGGCAGGCCAGATTCTTCCAGAATCCCATAAATGGCCCAGAACAGTTCTGTTCTGGGGTTATTATGCTGCAGGGCGAATTGCCGTAATGCCGGTTTATCCAGTTGTGTTTCTGCTTTGTCGCGTTGCAACCTGGCGATGGCCGCATCCAGTTGTGCGGCCCTTTTCTTGTGGGGAATGGGGGATTGCGGAGCCGTGATACCGCTGGATCGGGGCAACATCCCGATGGTTGTGGTGCTTAATCCGCGCCGTGATTGCGGGCGCAATCCGAGTGTGACCGCAAAAACTTCTGCCGCTTCCCAGAACAGCAGCAAGGCAATGGCGGCAAATATGCAAGCCAATACCCAGAGGATACGATCCAGAAGGAAGGGCAGGTTGTCAGAAAAGGTGTGGCTGAAAAAGAAAAACGACACCCCCAACGCCACCAGAGTCCAGAATCCCACGACGGTTGCCGTGGCCGAGATCAGGCGTCGGTGAACGGGTACGGCCACAATACCCCCTTTTTCTTAAAACGCTATGGCAGAGAAATCGACGCGAGGCCGGGGGCGGGTCTGGAAGACGCCGGCAGCCCTTTGCAGACGATCTTCAAGATCAGTTTCCAGTGCCCAGTAGCGCCGTTCATGCCGCCGCTGGGCATCTGCCAATGCTTTCTGCATCCTCGCAGGATTTTCCAGAAGCGTTACGGGATGGGATCCGTAAGGATTGAAGCTGCCCAATCCCAACAGGCTTCGCAGTTCGGCACGTGCATCGCTGCTTCGGAAAGATTTTTTGTAACCCGACGCGAAATGCACCGTCACCAGGGGGTCCGGTCGGCTGGCCACCGCACCGATGACAATGCCTCCGCCGAAACGGGCGTGCGAAACCGGCAAGCCCAACCAGGCTGCGCGATAATCTTCTGCTCGGTAAGAGTTCATCAAAAATTCCTCCAAAAACTCGCCCAACTTTGCGAACGAGGCAGGCCTGCGCGGGTCAGTGGGCTGTGCCCCACGCAGTACCAGAAGTGTTGATAGGAAGCCAGCAGGATTCCCGCCTCATCCAGACGCTCCAGAGCGTCCCGGTCATCCGAATGGCGGCATAACCGTTCACTCGAAATACCGGGAAACTCCCAGACCCGGTGCAATAGCCAGGAACCGGAATCGCCCGCCAGGGCATAGGCCTCTTCCAGTATCCGTTCGGGTACCGGGACGATCAGCCCTTTGATCTTTTCCGAAAGCTGGACATCCTTGCGCCAGAACTCCAGATGGATTCTCAGACGCATCACCCAGGGGCGGCAATCCAGGACATTGCAGCAGTCCTCAAACGCGGCATTTTCCAGCAGGGTATCCGCTGAAAACATCCATTCCAGCAGCCGGGCTTTTTTCGCCATGCTGATCCGTACCAGAAAAATCGAGCGAACCTGTGTGGCCAGAAACCGGAAGACCACCACCTGTTCCGGACTCAGATCCTCCAGTAGCGCGGTTACTTCTTTGGTTTCTGTAAGGTGGGATGAATGTTGCGATAGGAAGAAAGCAGGTTCCTCCCCAGAACATAGTGCGCCTGCCCGATCCACTTGATCTTCTTGATCAGCCAGCGCAGTGAAATCTGGAAGATCGCCGAAAAGCCCGGAATCAACAGCTTGCCAATAATCTCCCTCAATATCTCCCTGGTAATTGGTATCCAGAGTAGCAGTAAAAATATCAGAATCACGATCCCGATCAGAAAGGCGGCATGCGGATTCGCCATTATCGTCGGCGCGTGTTTCGCCGCGTGATGCGCGAGCGTTTTCGCGGAACCGGTAGTCGCCGTAGGTGCCATCCCCATACTCCTTATTCGTCGGGCTAAACATCAAAACCTTTCCCCAATGCGGCCAAGGCCTCTTCCACGACCCGGCGCTTGGTCCACCCCGTCTTTTGGACCAATGCCAGCAGGGTAGTGGTCGCCTGCGCGGAAAGAAAAAGCTGGAATCGCGTGCGATTGAGGCCATCGGGATCCACCAAGGCTCTATGCCGCCAGGCGGCCTGACGTTCGCTAGGCGTCGGCTTGTTGGATGCTTTCAGAGATTTGGCCAAAACGTATCCTCTAATAACAAATGTTTTACACTATAACACTAACCGCGAAAATGTCTGGGTGCAAGGGCTCTGTTATGTGCCTGGGGCTTTCCGCCGCCGTGCGTTCCCCTTGTTGGCTTCTTCACCTTGCTGCGTATCCCCCGCCTGCGGCTCTTTGTCTTTCTTGGGGGGTGGAGCCTTGGGGAACTGGGACTTGATGTATTCCTCATCGGCCTTGATGACGGCATCCATGCGGTCCATCAGCCCGTAATCACTGCGATAGGGCCGTGGGCGTTTGGGCACTTCCGGTGCCCAGATCCGGAATGGTCCCGCCCATTTTTTGAACTCCGGAGAGAAATTCAGCAGGGGTACCCGGATGTGGTAATAGTGCTTGCCGTTACGGGTGAACAGGCATTCGCCTTTATCCAGAGCTTTCAGATCATCAGCGGATACGCGATACATTTCCTGTTCACGCTCGCCATAAGCTGTGCCCGCCCCGCCGGACGCGGCTCCGCTGCCGGCCAGATCCGTAGAGGCTTCACTGGCCGAATCTGAAGAGGATTCATTCAGAGTTCGCAAGACCGCCAAATGCTTACCGATGAAATCCGCACCATATTCCGCCGAGTCCTGATCGCCCAGGCCAAAGAACATCTTGTTGGCACAGTTGCCGACCACCTTGTTGAACAGATTATCCGAAATTGTATCGAGGTTCCCCTTGGTTTGCGGAGAGAGCACGATTCTTTGTCGGGCAGATCGGGCCTGTTCAAAGATGCGATCCCAGTTCTCAGAGATATACGAGCCCGGTTCATCCAGAAACACCAGCGTACTGGGGCGCGGCCTGCGCTCTTCCGGCATAGTCTGTATCCAGGACAATGCCGTTCGGTAATCCCCAATGAACAGCTTGGCAAAGTCCGAGGCAGTTTCTTCCTTGCCCATGGTGGGCAGGGGCACATAGACCACTTTGTTCTGTGTCAGGCACTCAAAGATGCTGATGTCAGGCTTGGTGGTGTTCACCACCTCACCAAATTTGCCCGATCCCATCATTCCCAGGCGGCCACCGATACCGCCGAACAGATCCTTGACCTTATCCACGTTGATCATCGTGCCGCCAGCCTTGTTGGGCACCCGGAAGCGGTTGATGAAAAGGGCGACCGTTCGGCCCTCCGACGTTCCCCGTATCCCTGGAAGATTCGGGAGCTTGTCGAGTTCGGTGGGGCTATTCAACAAGAGTGACAGATCGGCTGCCGTGTACGCATAGCCACCCCGCTGCAGGGCGGCTATGACGGCCATGAGCGCCTGTGTTGCGGACTTGCGGTAGTAGTCTGCACCTGCATTGCCCGTGGCCAGAGGGACCGTAGCCATGATGCGTGAGGCGACTTCATCGGCGTCACCAAACAGCAACGGATTGTAACGGTTGCTGATGGACGGATCACCGGGATGGATAATCACCAGATCGTGCTCGCGCCCTGTATATTTCAGCAGGTTCCAGAGATTTGAGATGTTTTTTTCGTCTATTTTCCCGTCGGCAAAAAGGATCCCGCCGCCGTTGATGAGCTGTTGATACATGAGAAAATTGGCGGCAACGGTTTTGCCCATTCCGGACATGCCCAGAATGGCCATGTGATCATTGGATGGATCGGCTTCCCGAAAGCCTGCAGAGGATACGAGCGGCATCCAGAATGGTTGGCCAGAGTTGGTGATGTACCCCAGCAAGGCCGAATCCGGGGGCTGATCTTCCGGGTTGACCGGGAAAATGGGATCGGCGGAATCTATTTCCAGATTAGAATCGAGAACATGACGACCATTGTGGTACCACTCGACGATGCGCTTACTCAGATGCAAGGTACCTACTGCCGCGAGACTCCCAGCGGCCACTTTCCAGTCGATATTCAGCGTTCCTGGGACGTAAGGCCCGCAGGCCCAGACCGCTGACCCCAAAGCCAGCATAGATAAGGCGTCGCTCGATCCACCAAACTTGAGATTTACGCGGTCTGCCATCCAAAAAATCCTCTGCAGAAAAAAGAAAAACCCCAATGCCGAAGCAGTGGGGTGGGGGAAAGTTAAGGACGCTCGAAACCCGTAAGGGTATCAAGCAGCAAGAAAAAATGATTCATTGATTCAGAAAGGAATCTGGTCATCAAAATCATCTTCCGCAGGAGGCGGAGTATTTTCGGCTGGAGCCTTGTGAGAGGCATGAGAAGCACCTGATTCCTGAGAATCAGACTTACCCCCAACCAACTGAAGCCGATCACCCACAATTTCTGTGGTGTAACGATCCTGACCTTCCTTGTCGGTCCACTTGCGGGTCTGCAGACGGCCTTCAATGTAAGCCATACTGCCTTTACGCAGGTATTCACCAGCAACTTCGGCGGAACGTCCAAACAGCACCACTCGATGCCATTCAGTGCGCTCCTGCTTATTCCCTTCACGATCTTTGAAATTTTCAGAGGTCGCAATGTTGAAATTGGCGATACAGGTACCAGCAGGGGTGTACCGCACTTCAGGATCTTGTCCAAGACGACCCATAATAATTACTTTATTAACTCCACTCATGACACTCTCCTTATTGAGAAAGAAAAAGAACTCGAACGGGATGCTCGGAGTAGTTCCGCAAATAAGTGGGTGGACAAAAAGTATGGAAGCGCAGTCGGAGAGGTAAAATCGGGAGATTTTTTTGAATTTCTGAAAATTCTTTTGACGGTTTGGGTCGGATCGGACGCATTGCTGCCTCCGACCCTTTCTACACGTCACCGGCAACAGGCCGGGCACCCCGTTATTCTAACAGAAATGCGCCTCCTACCAAACATCAGAGATTGTCCACCAAATCCGAGAGACTTCCTGATGGCGGAAGTCCAGCATCACCGTCATCGTCCTCTTCGGTTTCCTGTGATTCGTTTACCGTGTGATGCGGATGATCGGATTGTGCATCCTGCGCGGATTCGGTATCCGTGGACGCGCTCGATGCAGCTTCCGGATTCCGGTAGCGGTCCATGATTTCGTTGATCCACGGTGGAATAGACAGAATATCCACACCACGGCGGGCATTGAGAATGGTCCGGCACCAGATGTACCCGACCTGCTCACCCGTCGGCACTTCCAGCCCATCTTCGTCGATCCGCTTGAGATCCCGCGCACGCAGCTTGCCATCCACCAGGATAGGCCGGCCCATACGCAGTTCACGGCGCACGGACTGGGCAATGGCCGCATTGACCATTCGCACTGGAATCAGTGCGTTGGGATTGCTTGTCAGTCGCACCCAGACTTCGACGCCGATGACGGTGTTATTATGCTCGTGCAGAATGGATTGCACCCGGTCCACAATGCCTGCGATCTTGACCCGGTTAGCCCCTTCCCGAAGGGTGGTTTCCCGATGGCTGCCTTCTGCCAGCGCAAAGGGATTGAAGTCATCGGTTTTCGTTTCCTTCCGATTCTGTATGGCGTCTGACCAGGCCAGGGAAGTCGGCATTTCAATCACTGAAGGCGAGGACACATCCAGTGGATCCAGATAAGCGTGATAGTCCGTGACATCCTGCCTGCCATTGTTCCAGACGATTTTTCGGGAACGAATCCTGCCGATCAGCTTGACCGGTTGTTCGTTCCTGATATTCATCCTTCTGGGGTTTCGTTTTTCAACGGGCACCATGCGGGAAACATCCCGCGTCTGCTGTATTTTCCCACGCAAAACCCCTGAATCGGTACGCTTGAAGTCACGGGCATAACCGCTGACATAACCGATATTCAAAAACCCTTTTTCATAGCCATATTGTGAGAGACTGCTGTTTACAAGCGACATTTTCTATCCTTTCCCCAACAGGGAAACCAGGTCAACGACATACTTTTCCGCCCACGAGCGAAACGCCAGGAGCCGGGTTTCCAGCTCAGTTTCTTCGCCTTTTTCGCTATGACTCAGCCGATCCAATGCCTGCGTCCAGAGTACCGTCATTCCCAGATCAGTAAGGGATTCGGGTAATTTCTGATAAATGGTCTGACCCAGGGGCGTCAGCTTCATGGTGGCGGGGTCCACCCATCCCTGACGAATCAGTTGAGTAAAATGGTTCATGCGGCCTCGCGCAGAACCCAACTGGATATTTCGTGCGGCCAATTTCAGGGCATCGTCCTGCACCCAAGGACTGACATCCCGCAAGGATTCGAGCCAGTCAGCCAGAAGATGCTGCGGGCTGTTTTTTCGGGATCCGGTACCCTGAAATGCGGCATAAACCGGATCGGATGGTACTGGGTCTTTTTCCAGAAGGGCGATTTTTCCTGATGTGACGAACGGATAGGTGATCTGGCCACGTTCCCAGGCACGGGCGAGCAGTATCAGCGCATTCTCCGGGGAACAACCAAATCCGCGCAGGATTCTGGCTTGCAAGATGGCCGTATCCATTCCGGATTCGGATTGCCGGGATAGGCCCGTTTCATTTACGGGAAACGTAGAAAGCATGGCGCTCAATACCCGTCCGACAGGGATGGCGGTCGCCACCCGCCTGGAAAGCGTCATGGCGCGGGATCCGTTCAGGCCGATGATCCAGTCGGCATGAACCCGTAATTTTTCAACCTGCACCCAATGGGCTACGTCTTTGCGCGGGTGTGCAATGGCCTGTAGCAGATCGGTATCCCGCAAGGATGTGGTATCCCAGATCGTGACGGGTCCATTAAAACCCGCATAATCAATAAGTATCCGCAGATCCATCAACCCGGCGGGATCCGGGGGAGGCGCGAGGATTACCCGGTCAGAGCGAGCAATAGCCGCTTTGCATTCCCGGATTTTATCGGTGGTACCGGTTCTGGGTCTGAATCGTGGTTCGGGTAGCAAGGGCAGGTCTTCCACCCGCCATTTATCCCATTTGGGATGGTATTCCGTGGGGCTGGCGTGCCGAAACAGGGCACCGCCGGTCGCTATGACCTTCGGGTGATACTTGGACGTGCTCGACAGCACCCGCCGCAGGGCGAGAGCCATTCCGGGGGTCGCAGTGAGGACAAGGACAAAGGGTTGCATTAAAAAATAATAGTGTATTTAACAATGCAAGACAAATCTGTTTTGTATCCGTGCGGTACCCGACTGCGTTTCCATACTTCTTGTCCACCCACTTATCTCCGGAAATAGAGCTGAACATGGGGTTCGGCATTTTTTAACAGGAGATGTGTCATGGAAAATCAGAAATTGTTTGCAGCATTGTTAAAGGCCCAAAAAGGATTTAACGCCGTCCGCAAGGATGGCAAAAACCCGATGTATAAGTCGCAATATGCGACGTTGGATTCCGTGCTGGATGCAGTAAGACAGCCATTGCTGGACGCTGGCATCCTGCTCATGCAACCGCCGGTGGATACTGGCGAGCGGTTAGAAAAGCCGTGCGCCACCGTCAAAACCCAACTGATTCATGCGGAGAGTGGGGAATCGCTAGAGATCCTTACCACGATTCCGCTGGCAAAAAACGACGCCCAGGGTTACGGCAGTGCAGTAACATACGCACGCCGCTATGCGCTTATGGGTCTTTTGGGCATTGCTCCAGAAGATGATGACGGTAATGCCGCATCTTCTGGCAATACAGTCCGTCAGCAGGCACAACGGCCACGTCAGCAGCAGACCCAGCAGGCTGCGGCAACATCTTCAGAGAAGAGGGAAGCTGCCAAAACAGGCCCATCACTGGAATCCGCTTTGGAAAAGGTCAAGAAGTCTCCAGTCGAAAAACTCGACTTCGCAACGCAATGGTGCCGGATGAATTTTACCGGAGATGATTTGAAGACCTTGGAAAAGGCTATTGCTGAACGGCGTTCTGCTGCGTAATTTCTAACCATACCCCAACCCCTTTGCTTCGGCATCGGGGTTTTTCTTTGCCTGCCATTCCATACTTTTTGTCCACCCACTTATTTGCGGAATTCATCCGAAAAGGAGTGGCCTAATGGCTATCGTCATGTGCGGTTGCGTAATCGCGGGTTTCAGCATTTATGCTGGGATTCGCGGTTCACTCATCCGCTCCGGTATCGTCTGATACTGGATCCCCTGCTGCATTTGGCAAGCCGGGGAGCACGTCACCCCTGGGAACAGAAGGTAATAAGCTGGAACTCAGCTTGTTATCACGACACAACACCTACCCCAACGCTTCGGCTTTGGGGTTTTTCTTTGTCCTTTGCCTGCCCATCCATACTTTTTGTCCAGCCACTTATCTCCGGTAATGAAGCTGAACATGGGGTTCGGCAGTTTTTTTCAATTAAGGAGAAATACCATGAACAACGGTGAAATGATCATCAGTGCATCAATAGCGGAAATGATTGAGAGCCGCAACAAAATCCAGGCCAAGATTCTGGTCGCGTTCCAGTATCTTGCTGAAGGTATTTCCATGGAGCTGGCGGTTACTTCCAAGAAATACTCCATTCTTGAGAGTTTTTTGGCGGGCGGAAGGTGGCACTCTGCATCACTGAAGGATCCTGAAGACACCATGGTTCTCGCCATGCAGCAGGTTGACGCCGGATTCTGGGATGCCTTGATGGAAAAGTCAGGTATCCGGGCATTTATGTCTGCGGCGAAGCGAGATCAGTGGCGTGATCTGATCTCGGAAGGCAAAACACCGCCTTTCGAGATGGATTCCATCAAATCAACCTTCGCAGATCTCTATGAGAAACGCGCTGACATGATGGAAGAGGGGATGATTGATCTCTTCCGGCGGCTGTCCTGGAATTACAAGACGAACAATCCTGTAAAGATGGAGAAAAAACTGATTGTTGAGCGTGTCCTTAATTCTTACGGCATGGTCAACAACAGTGTCGCCAACGAGCTGGATGATCTGGTTCGGGTTCTGGCGGTGTATGACGGAAAGCCTATCCCGGAACATCGGCACGGTATGTATGCCGTTATCGCGGATGCGATGGCCCAGCAGGATCCAATCGTAGATACCCAGTATTTTACGATGAAGGTCTATAAAAAGGGGTCTGGTCACGTTGTTTTCAAAGACAATGCCCTGCCTTTGCTGGACCAATGCAACCGGGTGATTGCCAAAGCGTTCCCAGGCGTACTTCCTGCTGCCAGTGGCCGCAAGGCTGCATAGGGGGGGCATGATTCATATCAGAATCGGCTTCAGGGAAGACAAATGCCGTAGTGTTTATGGCGTTTTGTATTCTGAAGAGGGAAAGCTGGATGGGGTATCTGCCATGGATGCCGTATCATTCTGGTGTGGGATCCTTGACGGAAACGCCAATATCCGGGCACACACCAGTAACGAGGTCATCACTCGGTACCGATCTCGCGTACTGGAACCTGACGCTGAGTACCGGGAAGTCTGCAACGTCAGACTGGATCCCATAGGGGATCGCAGTTACTACGAGATGGCCAAGAAGATCACTGCCTTTCTGGAGAAAGGTCGCAACAGAGCGTCAAGCCCTGAAAAAGTGTTGACGGGTCTTCCGAAGTTCATGACCACAATGGGTATTCCAGAAATTCTGGATTGTGAAAACGGTAACGCTCCCAAAGATCCCGAACCCGAATCCGCGCCGGATTTAATGGCTGCTTTGCGAAGTATTCAGGGATCCTGTCCCTGGGCTTTCTAACTTTTCCCCACCCCACGCCATTGGCCTGGGGTTTTTCTTTGTCCGTTGCCTGCGTTTCCATAGTTTTTGTCCGGCCTCTTGTGTTTGGTACTCACTCAATACAAGGAGAGCAGTCATGAATGTCATTACATTGGAACAAAACACGTCAGAATGGCTGGATTGGCGGAAGGGCGGTCTGGGTGGATCCGATGCGCCTATTATCATGGGGGTTTCACCATTCAAAAAGCCCTATACCCTGTTTACGGAAAAAACGGGCATCACTAAACCGGAAACACCCCATCCTGCCGCTGCCAAAACTATGCAGCGCGGGCATGATTTAGAACCCATTGCTCGTGATCTGGTCTGTAGCATCACCGGGGAGTTTTTCTCTCCCATCTGTGGCGAACACGAGAATCACACTTGGATGCGGCTTTCTGCAGATGGGATCTCCATGGATGGCAGTACGCTCCTGGAGATTAAGTGTCCTGGGATAAAGGATTGGGAAGTGGCCAAGTCCGGAAAGGTTCCAGAAAAGTATGTGGGTCAAATCCAGCACGCTTTTGCGGTGAGTGGGGCAGAAAAGCTGTTATATGCCACTTACCGGCCTGAAGAGGCGGAAAATCCGATCATCCTTGAGGTTTTCCCCGATAAGGATTATCAGCAACGCTTAATCGAGCGGGAGCAAGCCTTTTGGCAGGCTGTTCAGGCAGAAGACTGGACCATCTTTGATGGCTTGGTGTCAGACGCATTGCCATCTGGCTTTGCCGAGGCTGCTGCGGAATGGGTCGATTTTCAGGAGATGATGGAGTCCTTCAAGGCCAATGAAAAGGCATTGCGCGAAAAGCTCTTGTCATTTCTTCCCAAAACCGGAGAAGCCTGTATCAAAGGGGCGGGGATTGAAGTTTCCCGCAAAAATACGAAGGGATCCGTCGATTATCCCCGATTGTTAAAAGACCTGGATGTTACAGAATCCGTTGTGGATACCTACCGCAAGGCGGATAGCACACGCGAGACTGTCCGCAAAACGTCCTGATACCTATCTTTCCCCCAACCCCGCGCTTCGGCCTGGGGTTTTTTTTTGGGTGCCATTCCATAGATTTTGTCCAGCCTCTTGTGTTTGGTACTCACTCAAACTCAAGGAGATTCCCCATGATGGTGACTGTCAAAATTGCCGAGGCAGCGAACAGCCCGACACAGAAAGTGTGGGGGGCTGTAATCCCGTCTATAACCGAGCCCGCAAATGATGCGGCCATTTTTTACGGACCTTCTACAAAGTTCGGGGGAGGGTCCGTCTATATGAAGCCATGTGATATAGCCCTGAAAAAGTGGCATGAAAAAATCAGGGGAGAATATGCCGAGATCTACTACGAAAACATCGAGACTGATGTACGGCTAGATGAGGTCGCAGAGAAAATTCTGCGCGGTATTCAGGGGAATAGATACATACCCGGAGTTGTTGGTAGTCTGAAAACAAAACCAGTTGATCCTATCTCGGATCCGGTCCAGCCCAAAAAGCCCGTCCCGGACATTTCTGCATCTATTCGTAGCATCCCCAGCGGATGCGACTGGTCGTTCTGACTTATCTTGCCCCAACCCCTCGCCATTGGCCTGGGGTTTTTCTTTGGGTGCCATTCCATAGATTTTGTCCAGCCTCTTGTGTTTGGTACTCACTCAAACTCAAGGAGATTCCCCATGATGGTGACTATTAAAATCGCCCAGGCGCACAACAGCCCCACCCAAAAGGTGTGGGGTACTGTAATCCCCCATATAAGAGAGGACACAAAAGATGCGGCTATTTTTTACGGCCCTTCTACGAAGATGGGTGGTTCGATCTACAGCAAGCCGCGTGTCACTGCCGTCGATATGTATCACAAGAAGATCGGCGGCGAATATGCGGAAATATATTCCGCACAGTTTGATACGGATGTGGACCTGAAAGATGCCGCCCATAGGATTCTGCGGGGGATACAACAAGGTAAGCTCGATGTCGCAATTAAACTGCTAAAGTCGGTTGACCCGATCCCGGAACCCGTGCCAGTTCAGCCCGAAAAGCCCGTCCCGGACATTGCAGCCTCTATCCGTGAACTCTCCCACGACTAAGCCAAGGCTGTAGTCGGGGCTTCATGCTCTGCGACCATGGCCTGCGCGTGCTGCCAGAGGGTCGAGAGTGTGACCGGAGTTCTCGGTTGCGTCGCGGAACTTTTGCCGCGAACACACGCCTGGGCCTTTCGGCCCGTTATGCCCCTTGCAGGGCGCAAGCCCAGCATCTTGGCGAAGAATCGCGCAGCGATGTTGTAGCAGGCGTTTAAGTCAGCGTGGTAGCGTTTACCCGTGGCGAATGTCACCCAGGACCAGTTGCGGCCATCACGCCGAACTGGGCCTGAGCCATCGTAAGCGAACTCCGATGTTCCTGCCCGGTTGACGAACTCGACCAGCAGGCCCAGTTCTTCCGCCCGTGTCTGTATCCATTGCGCGAGCAGACGATGCAGCCAGCCATGAAAGCGTTGACGGAGTGTAGAGCCTTTCCGTCCGGCGCGGGGTTTGTAGCCCTTGAGATGTTCGAGCACGATGACTTCTGCCCCGTACTTCTGGGTAAACGCGACGATCGCTTTGGACAGACGTTGCGCCATGTCCAGATTGCGATGACGGGCCTTGCGATAGATCGCCTTGCAGAAGCCCGTACTGAGTTTGCCACTTTTGCCCATCGTCAGACGGGCCTTGTTACGCACCTGCATCAGCCCCTTGTCACGACGGTCGATGTCCGCGCCCCGGTGAAAGAATCGCCGGGCTACGACCGTACCGTCTGTTGTGACAATGGATGCGGTTGCTGTGGTGCGGATGCCCAGATCAATCCCGCAGACGCGCTGCACGGACTTTCTGGACGGATACTGCACAGGAACCTTAAATGGGACGGCGAGTTGAATCCCTTTGCCGTCCGCCAAAAGCGTCGGGGAAAGCGCCTTGTTCTGCGAGGCCTCATGCCGGTTCCGCTTGGCGGTAATCTTGAGCGTCGTCCAGATCCAGTCCGTGCCGGACCAGACCTTGATTCCCGCGTGCTGATAATCGTCATCGAAGCGCACACACTGGCCGCGATAGAGCGGCGGATTCAGGGTGTTGTCTGCGGTGCGACGGGGTGGCAGGGCGTCACGGCGCTGGCGGCTTCCGCCCTGCCAGCGATCATAGCGGGTGGAGAAAGAGGAGACCTGCCCCAACGCCGCCATGATCGCGGCCCGGCGCAGATAGCCGGGAAACTTGGGAAAGCGTTGATCGAAAAAGGCGTACTTCGGGTTAGGATTCTTTTGAGTAGCATGGATCAGTCGCTCCACGGCGGCAACCGGAAACGGCCCACTCGACACTTCGCGGTAATGCACCCAGAGCACACCGATCAGGGCACGGCAATAATCCCGGTACAGGGCAACGGTTGCCTGTAGCATCTTGCGCTGCTGCTGGCTGACGGACAGTGACCAGCGATCCGTGCGAATGACTTTGTGCATGGTTATATATTACACTATAGACAGATTCGTAATCAAACACCGATATATGCCGATAACATCAGACTAGACCCAACAGTCCGCTTGACCCCCTCCTGGCCTATGGCCTAGGAAGGGGAATGCGCGGGCAAATGGTCAAATCCCCTGCGGATGCGACTGGTCGTTCTGACTTTCCCCAACCCCTATGCTTTGGCATTGGGGTTTTTCTTTGGGCGCGATCCTAGCGCAGAACAACGGCGGTCCCGTAGGCTGTTACCTGGATGAATTCCTCTTCCTCACCGCCACCCATGGAAGATGTGCTGAATCGGAAGCTGACTATGGCATTGGCTCCGGCCTGTTCCGCCTGGGCGATCATGGCTGCAACTGCCCCCTGATTGGCGGACATCACCAGCTTTTCATACCCTCCCATTTTTCCGCCTGCAATAGCGCGTATCTTCCCCAGAAAATTGCCCATTTCGCTGCGCGAACGCACGGCCACACCGAAAACGGCTCCTAGTGTCTGTTCCACGGATTTCCCGGCAATTAACGGGTCGGTAACGATCAGCATGATACCTCCTTAAATTTGGCCTGTTTGTGCTTCCTGTTCGTCCAGTGCCTTGAGCATTCCCTTGAGCGTGATCAGCTCTTTCAAGGTGTAAGGAACGGATCGCGGGAACCGTTCCGCACAAGCCTGTAAATCGGGCGTGCAGCCTTCTGGCAAATGGGCCATGGTGAATGCCATCAGGTCTTCACCTTTCTGTGCTACGGGTTTCTCTGCGGGCTTTTCGGCTGGCTCTCTGTCCTGCGGTCGCTCTTGCATCGGCATCTTGGACGCTTCAGGAGATGCCCGTTCTGTCGGTTTTTTTACAGAATACGGTAATTCCTGTGTTACTGGTGTTCCTGTTGATCTTGCCTTCACCCAAGGAA
>NZ_JBYCKP010000469.1:0-7551 GCF_057473445.1 Acidithiobacillus sp. TH-A36
TTTAAAACCCTGCGTACCAGAATCATGGTCAAAACCACCAACGCCAGGGTCGAAAACACCAAAACAAAAATCATGGCGATAGGCAGTGATGAAGCGAGGCGCCCCCGATCAAAATGCACCCAGATGGTTTGTCCGGAAATGTTTACCGGCACCCAGAAAGTCCGTACCGCGCCACCCAACACATCTACGGGAACCGGTTTTCCCAGACGTTTACTGAGTGCCTGGCTCAAAAGCCAACCATAAATATGGCCATGCGTATGTTTTATTGAGCGGTCCAGTTGCGCCGAGATTTCTACCCCATTATCCGCACGCAGGCTTTCCAGAAAAGCCGGTCGATTTTCGGGCGAAAGCTCGGTGTAGGTTTTGGCGCTGATCACAATCAGACCGGCCAGATCTTCCGCCGATCGTTCTGCCAACGGATAAAGTACGGTCAGAACAACTATCACCAAGGTCAGAATCTGTAAAATGACAATGCCCGGCCCCAGCGTCCAGGCCGTCTGCGAAAATAAATTTCTGCCCCGCCGCAAACTCATGGGCCCGGCACAAAACGATAGCCCAAGCCACGCTCTGTCTGCAAAAAACGCGGTTGCCGGGGATTTTCTTCCAGAATTTTTCGTAAGCGGGTAACGCGTACATCAATACTGCGATCAAAGCGTCCATCTTCTTCGCCGCCCAAAAGTTGCAACAGCAAATCCCGGCTCAAAATACGTTTTGGTCGTTGTGCAAAAACCAGCAATAAATCCATTTCCGCCGGGTTGATGTCCACCTCAGCATCGCCTCGATATAGCCGGCGCTCCGAAATCTGCAGGTGAAATTCTCCGATCTCTACCTTGTCAGCACCTTCATCCTTACCGCTACGCCGTAACAGTACGCGCAAGCGCGCCAACAATTCCCTGGCGTTAAAAGGCTTGGCCAAATAGTCATCCACCCCACTTTCCAGACCAAGAATGCGCTCGTCATCCTCTCCCCGCGCCGAGAGCATCAGAATGGGTGGGCCGCCTTCCTTGCTGCGTAGCTCTTTGGCCAGACTGATGCCATCCTGACCTGGTAACATCCAGTCCAATACGATGACATCTATTGGGCCAGCAAGCAGGTGTTGACGCATCTGCCTGCCATTGGCTGCCAGCAAAACCGCAAGTCCCTGTGCTACCAGATACTCCCGTAGCATGTCTGCAAGCCTTTGATCATCATCCACTATCAACACGACCGCCATAACTTGCCTCGCTTGCTCTTCCCTGATGAAGCAATGTGCCCCATCAGGAAATATTCCCGAAATATTTACCGCCTACTATAACACCATAGGCAGCAGCGGTACCCAAACCAAAAGATAGAGTGGAGCGCGTTTTTCAGCAAGCCGGTAAATGATAAAAACGGTTATGCTTTCAGGTTTGTAGCGGTTGTTTTGCGGCTATTAGACGGATCTTTGATCCGTCTTTTTTTATGGGCGCTGTGAACAAGCAAACGGGCCTTCAAAAAAAATCAAACAGGGTATTTTGCGGAAATATTCCAGAAACAAAACGTCCGTATTATGCAATCCATGGCGAGGGCGCAACGTACCCAAACCTCACAGAAAGAGGGAGCGCTTTAAGAATTTTATGCACCGTCGGCCCGAAGGCCGCAGTGCTTTAGGTATGAAACAGTTTTGTAGCGGTTGTTTTGCGGCTATTAGACGGATCTTTGATCCGTCTTTTTTTATATCGTGGTTATCATGCTACACTATTGTTGCTTGTTCAACAAGGATGTCGTATGGACCCCAAAAACCAACGCTTAGTCTGGGTGGATCTTGAAATGACCGGTCTGCACCCTGAGCAGGATGAAATCCTTGAAATCGCCAGTATTGTCACCGACAACCAGCTTCGCATTATCTGCGAAGGGCCGGTGCTGGCCGTGCATCATCCCGACACTGTGCTGGCCAAAATGGATGACTGGAATCAGCGTACCCATGGTCAATCCGGGCTGATTCAGCGGGTGCGAGACAGCCGACTGGATACCCAGGCCGTGGAAACCCAGACCCTGGATTTTCTCAGCGCGCATGTCGCTGCCGGCACTTCGCCCATTTGCGGTAATAGTATTTGCCAGGATCGGCGTTTTCTGGCAAGACTGATGCCCCGACTGGAGCGCTTTTTTCACTATCGGATGATTGATGTCAGCACGCTCAAAGAGCTGACTTCCCGCTGGTATCCCGGCTTCCCGAGATTTCCCAAGGCAGAAAAACATGAGGCCCTGGCGGATATCCGTGAATCCATTGACGAACTGGCTTATTATCGGGAGAAGATCTTTCCGCAGCTTCTGGAGTCTCCTGAAAAGTAGATCCCGTTATTTTACCGGTGCCGGAAGGTTCTGGATCAGATCAACCCGTACCCGCACTTCCAGATTTTCTGCCAGAACCTTACAAAGCAGGTAGTCTCCCTCCGGACTTTCCTGCCACTCCAGGGGCATGACGACTTCCATGTAATGAATGCCCGTACTTTCATCCGCCCAGTGCAGGCGCATTTGTTCTGATGTTAGTATGGCAATTTGCAAGCGTTCGGCAATCTGGCGCGGAGTAGATGCAATCTGGGTCACGGAGGCTCCTCAATAGTGAAAATTGATCTTTTCTACGAACTTGCTGTTCCCGAACATCAGGGCCGCAGCGAAGCCCAAGTTTATCACGAAACGCTCGACGAACTCAGCCTGGCGGATCAGCTGGGTTTTCATGGTGCCTGGCTGGTAGAACATCACTTCATGCGGGAATATTCGCATTCCAGCGCCCCCGAAATATTTCTGGCTGCTGCCAGTCAACGTACCAGCAAGTTACGCTTGGGACATGCAGTTGTGGTACTGCCTTATAATCACATAATCCGGGTTGCCGAACGGGTTGCCGCCCTGGATATTCTCAGCAACGGTCGCCTGGAGCTCGGCGTTGGTCGCGGTTTTTCTCCCAAGGAATATCAACTTTTCGGTAGGCAAATGGCCGACAGCCGCCAACATATGAAGGAAGGTCTGCAAATTCTTCGCCAGGCTGGAGGACCTGCTTTCAGCCACACGGATAAACTTTATCAGTTTGAAAATCTGGATATATTACCCAAGCCCATCCAGAGGCCTCACCCCCCCCTGTGGACAGCAGCCGTCAGTCCCGCCACCTTTCAGTGGGCCGCTCAGGAAGGCATCGGGGTTCTCTCCGGACCCTTCAAGCCCTGGTTCATGACCAAACAGGATTTGCGCGCTTATAAAAAGAGCTGGCAACAGCAACATGGTCAAGGCCCTTTGCAGGCCGGACAAAATAATGGATTTGCCATGACCATTGGTTGCCTTTGCCTGGAAGATGCCGCCGAAGCCAGACGGCTGGCTGAGGGATTTACCTGGTACTATCAGCGCTTGCTGGATCAGACCCGGCCGGTTCTCGCGCAGTTGCGGGAAAGCTATGAATACTATCACCGGCTCGGCTTCCTTGAGCCCCTGCTGCGGCGCGGCCTGAGTTTACGCATGCTCGAAAGTATGGGCATGGTGGTGGTCGGTGATCCGGAAACCTGTCGAAAGAAGCTTTCCAGATATGCCCGTGCCGGAGTGGATCGCCTGATTCTGGCGGTTGGCGCAGGCATGGTATCCAGTGCAGTTACCCGGCGCTCCCTGCAACTGCTCGCGGAAGAAGTCATACCTTTCCTGAACCAGCCGGAAACCCGCTGATGCGGGTCATGGTTACCGGTGCTGCCGGTCATACGGCTGCAGCATTACTTCCGGTTCTCGTGCAACGGCCGGATATTCAGCAGGTGATCGCTGTCGATATTCACCCGCCCGCTTTTAGCTCTGCCAAAATGCGCTACTTCAGCATGGATATTCGCGACCCGCGTCTTGCAGAGCAACTGGCGGACATTGACCAGATCATTCACCTGGCCTTTGTGGTTCTCAGCCCCCATCTGGGGCCGCAAAACCGTTGGCGCAGCGAGATGCGCAACATCAACCTGCGCGGCAGCCAGCATCTTTTTCAGGCAGCAGCCAGCGCCGGCGTGCGACATGTCATTTACACCAGCAGTGTTGCCGCATACGGTGCCTGGCCCGATAATCCCATTCCCTTGGATGAAAACTGGCCCTGCCGGCCGGTGCCCGGTTTTGCCTATAGTGAAGACAAGGCGGCACTGGAATCCTGGCTGGATATTTTCTCCGCCCAACAACCGGCATTGGCAGTTACCCGATTGCGTCTTCATGCCATCATCGGCCCCCATGGGCAAAAACTGGTAAACGCCATTGCGACCAGCCCCTTTAATGTACGCATGAAGAACCCGGGTCTACCCATCCAATGTCTGCATGAAGAAGATGCGACCAGCGCCATCATTGCTGCTCTGGATCACGCCCATGGTGGAGTGTTCAATATTGCCGCAGCAGAACCTGTCCCGTGGTCCAGCATTCCGCGCCGCTGGTCTTTACCATTGAACCCGGGACAGTTACATCGCATCCATCGCCGTCTGCGGCCCTTCAATCGGGCTTTGGGTGATCCGGGCTGGCTTCAGGCTCTGGAAAATCCGCTCATTGTCGATACCCGCCGCGCTCAAGAGACACTTGGCTGGCAAGCCCGCTACTCCGTCAGCGAAGCACTGTCCTCCCTACGTCAGGCCCAGGGTCTCAGTCCGCTTAAAGCTTGGAGGGTCTCCTAGACCATGGCACAATAGCGCATGACTTTTGCGTCCAACATCCCCGTCCAGGCCCGGATTCAGCGCCATCATGAGGCGCTAGTCAAACGCTTGTCTGCACATAGCAGTCAATACCGGGATCCGGTCAGCACCATCCCCTGGGAAAGTCTGGATGCTGACAGCGCCTGGCTACCAGAATCCCTGGTTTCTCTTTATGGATTACCGGAATACGAGCAGCTCAGTGCGGATGAACGTACCCGGCTTTCGCAGGTGGAATTTGTCTCTTTTTGTGAGCTGGGCCTCTGGCTGGAGGCCCTGTTCATCCAGCGACTCAGTGCCAACTCCCTGCACGAGATGTATCGCGATCCCCAGGGCTATCATTACCAGCTTCACGAACTGCGTGAAGAAGTCGGACATAGCCTCATGTTTCTGGAGCTCCAGCAGCGTTCCCATCTGCCATTCATGACCCCTCTTGGTGAGCGTCCGCCCTTGGCACGTCTGTTTGCCCGCTACGCTCCAGAGGGTTCTGCGGCTTTTTGGGCGACTATTCTTATCGGCGAGGATGTGCCAGATCGCATGAACCGCCTGATTTTCGCCCGTAAGGATCTGCCTTCTGCCGTGCTCGCCATTACCCATGTGCACATGCGCGAGGAAGCGCGGCATATGGCTTTTGCCCGGACAACCATTCAGATGCGCAGCCAGTCCATGCATGTACTGAAAAAAAAGGCCATCAGTCCGGTGTTGCGTGAGGTATTCCGGCAGTTTCTGCGCACCTGCTTTTTCCCCTCGGAACAGGTTTATGCTGCGGCCGGTCTGAGCCATCCCAGGGCCTGGGCACGTCGCGCCCGTCACAATCCACACCGGATTGCATTGATGAACCAGTGTGCAAACCCCAGTCGTGACTTTCTGCGCACCCAGGGCTTTGCCTTGTGATTTTTTTCCTCCTGCTATAATTTGAGAACCATGAAAAAAACCATGCTGTTTGAACTCGGATCCATCTATGTCTCTCCAGATGCCCAGGCCGTTTTTGAATCTGGCGATCTGGACCCGCAGGAATTGCTCCGGCGTCATGTTACTGCCGATTGGGACGAAGCCAGTGATCCAGACGTTGTGCATGCCAGTGAAAAGGCCATCCAGAGTGAAGGGGCTGTGGTCAGTTCCTGGCAGATCAGTGGTTATACGGTCTGGATTCGGACTGATTCCAGTAGAAAAACGACCATCATCGACTTACCACTTGAACACTGAGGTGTACCATGGCGGCGCTGACGATACCTACACAGGCTTTCCCCGATCAACGCCCCGGCACCTCGGGTCTGCGTAAAAAAGTCGCGGTTTTTCAGCAGCCTCATTATCTAGAGAATTTTGTCCAATCGATCTTTGAAGCGATTCCTGACCGCAAGGGCAAAATGCTGATTCTTGGTGGCGATGGACGCTTTTTCAATCGCGAAGCCATCCAGATCATTTTGCGGATGGCCGCTGCCAATGGCTGGGGCAAAGTCATGGTCGGCCGGGGAGGACTGTTTTCCACGCCGGCTGTTTCTGCAGTCATTCGTGCCCACCATGCCCATGGCGGCATTATCCTCAGCGCCTCCCACAATCCGGCTGGCCCCGATCATGACTTCGGCATCAAATACAACATCAGCAACGGGGGGCCCGCTCCTGAAAAAATCACGGATGCCATCTGGGCCAGTAGTAAAAGCATCCAGAGCTATCAAACTCTGGATACTGCTGATGTCGACATCGATCACGATGGCATTTTTCAACTTGGCGACATGACCGTTGAAATTTGCGATCCAGTCCGGGACTATGCCGAGCTGATGGCCCGCATTTTTGACTTCGAAGCGCTGCGTCGTCTTTTTAAAGGCAGTTTCCGCATGCGTTTTGACGCCATGCACGCCATCACTGGTCCTTATGCCCTGGAACTTCTTGAAAACCAGCTGGGTGCCCCTGCGGGTACGGTCGTCAATGGCATTCCCCTGACGGATTTTGGTGGTGGTCATCCCGATCCCAATCTGGTCTATGCCAAGCCCCTTGCTGATTATCTGTTCAGCGAAGAGGCTCCCGACTTTGGCGCAGCATCCGACGGCGATGGTGACCGCAACATGATTCTGGGTCGCCAGTTTTTTGTCACACCCAGCGACTCTCTGGCGGTATTGGCTGCCAACGCTACGCATATTCCCGGCTACCGCAGAGGATTGAAGGGCGTTGCACGCTCCATGCCCACCAGTCAGGCCGTTGATGTGGTAGCACAAAAACTGGGCATACCGCATTATGAAACGCCGACCGGCTGGAAATTTTTTGGGAATCTTCTGGATGCCGGCAAGATTACCTTTTGTGGCGAAGAAAGTTTCGGCACCGGTTCTGATCATGTCCGCGAAAAGGATGGGCTCTGGGCAATTCTCGCCTGGCTGTCGGTGATCGCCGCGACCGGCCAATCCGTGGCAGAAATCGTGGCCCGGCACTGGCAGGAATTTGGCCGCCATTACTACACCCGCCATGACTACGAGGGAATACCTGCCAGCGCCGGGGAAGAAATCATGGCGACACTCACTGCTCAGCTTCCGGTGCTGGCAGGGCAAACGCTGGCGGGAAGGATTGTCCAGACCGCTGATGATTTTGCCTATACGGATCCGATAGATGGAAGCATTAGCAGCCATCAGGGATTGCGCCTGCTGTTTAGCGATGGAGCGCGCCTGGTTTTCCGTCTTTCCGGAACCGGAACCGAGGGTGCGACTCTGCGGATTTATCATGAACATCTGGAGCAGGATGCTGCGCGCCAGCAACTGGATCCACAACGGGTTCTGCGTGAACTGATTGCCTTGGGCAAGGATCTGACCCGCATTGAAAAGCTTACGGGCCGCAAGGCCCCCACTGTCATCACCTGATGAAGGAGTCTGACTATGATGGATTACGACAACGATAGTAATGGTCTTGGATATAGTGC
>NZ_JBYCKP010000470.1:0-2847 GCF_057473445.1 Acidithiobacillus sp. TH-A36
TCCAAACATGAATAGACAAACCTAGGTAAAAAATATTTTGCAGGTTAGCATGAAAGCCCATGAATGATAAACGACAGCGACCACAACGCCCATTTACACTACGCCACTCAGGACATGTCGGCAGCATCGTTCAGCATGCCCGCCTGCTGCGGGAACGTCAGCCTGCCTGGAATGCCATGCTCGATCTGGAAATTCAGGACCACACCTGGCTGGTGGCCTGGTCGGATAACACTTTACAGGTGCTTTGCCAAAGTCCGGTTTGGCACGCGTGGTTACGGCGCAATGAAAAAAAAGTGATTAAACGCTGGAACAAAGAATTTCCCGAAGATCCGGTGCAACAGATCCAGTCCAGCATCAGGCACTGGCATGCCCAACTGCCCGCCCAGACCAAAGTACAGAAAAAACCTGAAATCTACGCGGATCAGGCTGCCGAAACCCTCAAACAAAATAGCAAGCAGATGGCTCCAGCCATCGCCCGGGCCATGCTGCGCCTGGCAGAGACTCTGGAAAAAGCTCAGGCGGGAGAAGCCACCAGGGTTTCTGCAAAGGAAAAGGGCGCAGAGTTTTCGGAATAATCCGCAAATTCCCAGGCATCCTGGCGCTGCAACAAGGCCCGCAACAGGCTGTTATTGAGGGCATGACCTGCCTTATGCCCGGAAAAATGTCCCACCAGAGGATGTCCCAGCAGATACAAATCCCCAATTGAATCAAGAACCTTGTGACGGACAAATTCATTGGTGTAACGCAGACCCTCTTCATTGAGGATGCGATAATCATCGACCACAATGGCATTATCCAGATTACCACCCAAAGCCAGGCCCATTTTGCGGAGGGTTTCCACTTCCCGCATGAAACCAAAAGTCCGGGCCCGCGCTACTTCTTTCAGGTAAGAGGTGCGTGAAAAATCCACTGTCACGTCCTGGCCACCGTTCTTGACGACCGGATGGTCAAAATCAATGGTGAAACTCACCTTGAATCCATCAAAAGGTTCCAGACGCACCCAACGATCACCGTCTTCGGCAAGCAGCGGCTTGGTGATACGGATGTAACGCTTGGGTGCATTCTGCTCTTCAATGCCCGCGCATTGAATCAAAAAAACAAAAGGCGCCGCGCTACCATCCATAATCGGCACTTCCGGACCATCCAGGTCTATATAGGCATTATCAATACCCAAGCCAGCCAAAGCTGACATCAGATGTTCAATGGTGCCCACACGAATCTGTCCGTCGCCAATATTGGTGGAAAGACGGGTATCCACTACATGGAGAGGATCAGCCTTGATCCAGGCGCCACCCTCAATATCACTCCGGTGAAAAACAATGCCGGTGTTAATCGGGGCAGGACGAAGACCCAGATAAACCTTGCGGCCACTGTGCAGGCCGATTCCGGTGCCCCAAATCATATTTTTAAGTGTGCGCTGACGGATCATGATTTTAATTCCTATGCGATCCTCAGGACCGCCCTCCCATACAGTTGTGGTTTAGGTTACAACTTTTGTTGTCTCTATACAACTAACCGACTGGTCAGGAAGTTTACAGCGACCCACAGTCCTCGGCAAGACCTATTGACATTCATTAACATTTAATATTTTCCCATAGGGCACTCTGCCCTCACGGAAATACCCCAACAATGCGGTAGTCATGTATAATCAACGAGCCGATGAAATCCCTTACGGGTTTCATGCTGAAGATATACTCTACTTGCGATCAAGGAAGTTTAATATGGCCACGCCCAGCAGCAAAAAAACCCTGATGACACTGTATTCCAGCGACGATTGCGTGTATGCGCAGCGCGTGCGTTTTGTTCTGGAAGAAAAGGCAATGGAATATCAGACCATTGAAGTTGACCTCGCCCAGAAGCCTGAAGAACTCGCTGAACTCAATTCTTATAACCAGGTTCCCACCCTCCTTGACCGGGACCTCGCCATCCATGAATCGGTGTTGATTATGGAGTATCTGGACGAGCGCTTTCCGCACCCTCCTCTTATTCCTGTTGATCCCATTTCCAGGGCAAAAGTTCGTCTGGGGCTGCTGCGCTTTGACCAGGACTGGTTCGCGCCGCTCTTCCAGCCAGGCTTCAGTCCGGAACAAATCAAGGCGGCCAAAGAACAAATCCGCAGCACCATGGCAGGACTCAGCACCATTTTTACGCAACAGCGGTTTCTTTTTGGCGATGATCTGTCCATTCTTGATTGTGCCATTGCCCCCCTGCTCTGGCGCCTCCCCATACTCGACATCAGCCTGCCCGCAGCGGCCAAGGCTACCCAGGAATATATGGACCGCCTGTTTCAAATGGAGAGTTTCAAGCGCAGCCTGACCCCTGCCGAAAAGGCCATGCGCTGAAATGATGGCAGACCTTGATCGTTTTCGGAGTCTGCCCGAAGGACTGTTCGCACGTTGCACACTGGATCCAGAAGGCTGTATTGCCCTGGAGCGTCAGCCACAGGGCTTCCAGAAAGTCAGTGCCGCCCATTTTCAGACCCGGGTACGGGCGCGCGCTGAGGGCTTGTTACGCCTGGGCGTCAAAAGGGGAGAAAGGGTCATATTGATGGCACCCAACTCCATGGACTGGGCCATTATGGATTTCGCCATTCTCAGCATAGGCGCCATCACGGTTCCTCTATACCCCAGTTTTAGCCCCCGGGAAATTCACTACGTTCTGGGGGATAGTGGTGCCGGACTGGTGTTACTGGAGGGCAGTAATGAGTGGGAAAAAATGGGTGGCGAGGGTTGGGGGGTCCCGCATGAACGCATATTACTCAGAAATCCTGAGGCAGCCCAAAGCGCCGGCCTGAAAAACTGGGCACAACTCGAACAGGACAATACCGCGCTGCACAAACAGGAGCTG
>NZ_JBYCKP010000471.1:0-1633 GCF_057473445.1 Acidithiobacillus sp. TH-A36
TTATGGTGCAGACCATTCGCGATCCTCTGGATTTGTGGCTGAACAGCCATCCCGAGGCGGGCAGGGCCATTGTCGAGCAGGCTATTCAGAGCGCACAGCTGCGCAGTCGCGTGGCGCAAAAGATAGAACGTAAGAAAGGCTCGGGTTTGGCGACCTTGCCGGGCAAGCTGACAGATTGCGAAAGTGAGGATATTCAACGCAATGAACTGTTTCTGGTAGAAGGAGATTCTGCGGGGGGGTCTGCCAAAGCGGCTCGTGATAAAGAATATCAGGCGCTTTTACCGCTCCGGGGCAAGGTGCTGAATACCTGGGAGGTGGATGCAGACCTGATTTTCAAAAATCAGGAAGTCCACAATATGGCCGTGGCACTGGGTATTGAGCCGCATGGTGTCGCGGCGGATCCTGAGCAGGTGCTGGCGGGGTTGCGCTACGGCAAAATCATGATTCTCTCTGATGCGGATGTGGATGGGAGTCATATTCAGGTGCTGATTTTAACGCTGTTTCTGCGCCATTTTCCGGCACTGCTCAGACGTGGGCATGTATTTGTGGTGAAGCCGCCCCTGTATCGGGTAGATGCTACCTGGCGCGGCAAGGCCCGCAAAATCTATTGTGAAGCTGAAGCAGAGCGGGATGTGGCCATGGATCGTCTTCGCGCAGAAGGCGTCAATGAGTCTGCTATTGCGGTGCAGCGTTTCAAGGGCCTGGGCGAGATGAATCCGGATCAACTCTGGGAAACGGCCATGTGTCCCGACACCCGGTCTCTGGTGCCCTTGACCATGTCGCTATCTGATCAGGCTGCTCTCCATGAACGCTTCAGTCTGCTCATGAGCAAACAGTCGGCGGGCGGGCGTCGGGAATGGATGGAAAGAGATGGCTGGACGGCCGATCTGGATATTTGAGGAGATAACTGTGGTGGATGTTCAGAAAGGAATCCCGCATGAGTAATACCCTGGACTTGTTTGATGGCTTGAATCCTGAGCCGGCATCCAGCCCGCCAAACGAGCCCCCGCTGCCGACTGCAGAAGGGGGGAACCCCGAGGACCCTTCACCGCCTCTTGCGGAATATGCCGCCAAAGCCTACCTGGCATACGCGATGAGCGTCGTGACCGGGCGCGCCATTCCCGCGCTTGCCGACGGACAAAAGCCGGTGCAAAGACGCATTTTATATGCCATGCGCGATATGGGCCTGCAGCGTTCTCCCAAACACGTCAAATCTGCCCGGGTGGTGGGTGAGGTGATCGGCAAGTGGCATCCCCATGGGGACAGTTCTGTATATGATGCCATGGTGCGCATGGCGCAGCATTTTACCTTGCGTTATCCCGTGGTGGATGGACAGGGTAATTTTGGTTCTCTGGATGGTGATTCTGCTGCAGCCATGCGCTACACCGAAGCCAATCTGACCCCCATCTCCGAGTTGTTGCTGGGTGAAATTGATGAGGGCACCGTCGATTTCCGCAGTAATTATGATGGTACCCTGGAAGAACCGGTGACGCTTCCTGCGCGCCTGCCATTTTTGTTGATGAATGGTGCCTCCGGCATTGCCGTCGGCATGGCGACAGAAATCCCGCCCCATAATCTGCGCGAGCTGGGGGCCGTTTGCGCGCAGTTGGCAGCAAATCCGGAGACGTCGGAT
>NZ_JBYCKP010000472.1:0-2141 GCF_057473445.1 Acidithiobacillus sp. TH-A36
TCAGTGTAACCTGTGAAGGCAAGACTCTGAAAGAAAGCACCCTGGAACTGCCGGGTATTTTCTCCTACGAAGTCACCTTCAAGGATGCCGGCATTCGCATTGCCACCCTGACCGTCAGCGCCGAAGGCCAGAGCGAAAGCCATGATCTGCTGCTGGACACCGAGGCCCACGCCAAGGTCGGCTGAACCACCGAGCCAATCGGCCTATCACGCGCCGTCCGGCTGAGCAAAGCCAGCGGCGCTATTTTTTGGTGCTTTTTATTACCAGGCAAACTGCTGGAAAAATTCCGGCAAGCGTTGCAAACCTTCTTCCCGATCAAAAAAACGGTCAGCCCGCGCTGAACGCGCCTGATCACGCAGTTCGCGGCTCCCACCCAAACAGAAAATAGGGATATTCAGCTGGTGCTCGCGGCGGATCATGTCTATCAACTCCACCGGGTCACTGATTTGCGGGTCTTCCAGATTCAGCAGCATAAAGCGGTGCAAGAGAATTTCCTGCCATTCATCAAAAGCATCCAGATCAGTGGCTTCCGTCATTTCCCACTTTTCCGGAATAGAAGACTCCACCGCCTGACGCAATGCCGCATCACTATTCATCAATATAAAACGCTTGCGCATCCGGTCATCAATACTGGGCATTCGTCATCTCCTGTCGTTCTGGATTCGGATTTTAATCTTTCCAGACAGCCGTTTCGGCAAATCGTGCCGCCCAAAGGTCGTATTCGTCACCTGCCAATTGTTGCAAGGCGGCGTTGAAAGCGGGGGAATCCATCTGCAAGCCGCTGAATATCTGCGTCTCGCTCTCGGCCCACAGCGAGGCTTTCACCCTACGAAAGCAGCCATTTTCTGTCCAGATACGTAAATACTGCCCTTTCGGCCAATGGCGTTCTGTCAAAAAAGCCCCTGCTTTAATCTTGATACCCGCAGCTACGCGGCGGCTTCTGCGGTCTTCCCATTCCGGCTCTTCCAGTTCCGCTTCTGCCACGGCGCGCTGCTCATCACAACTCAGCACCGTCTCGATGACCGCTTGCACACCCGACTTTTCCAGCACCAGAGGAAAAGCCGACCGGAGAGCCTCGGGCGTGGGTGGAGAGGAGGACAGTTGCGACCAAGTCCAGACACTGTCCTCCAGGGCCTCTGCGAGCCAGGCACGAAACGCTTCCGAAGGGGCTGCCACACAACCGATAAAACCCTGCCAGTCCACATGGAGCATGATGCTGCCGCCCAGCACCAGACTGCGCCCGATACTTGCCGCTCCGGTCCCACCGATTTTACGCCCGGCGCACCAGAAGTCGTGCCCATCGCGCGCCTCTACGAGCACCCCAAAATGGGCATAAAGAGCCACTATCCAGGGCGCGATATAGACAAAAAGCTCAGTAGCACGGCGCATACCCCACGCCGTCGGAAAAATAAAAAAGTAGCTGAGCTGTCCGCCATCCACCCAGACCAGCCCGCCCCCCAGGGATCTTTGCAGCACCGGGACCTCCAGCTTTTTACAGGCCAGCAGGTCCAGTTCCGCTCCGGCAGATTGCGCCGCACCCAGACTCAGATGCGCCGCGCTTTGTACCAGCAGCAAAATGGGCAGATCACTGTCACCTTGCGCCTCTGCCAGCCCCACATAGGTTTTGTGGAGTAACTCCGGGGACAATACCCCCAGGGAGATGATGCGTAACCGCACCCCTCAGAGCTGCCCTGACTGGAGCGGAAAATGGCCGAAAGTCATCAATTCAGGCGTTTTCTTCCCGGGTTTCCCTGTCCTTGGGGCGGTAAAAGGCCGAAAAATAGAAATCCCGCTCATTCAGGGCTTCATGCCAGCGCACGCGCTCTTCCACACCCGCCTGCATGATACCCGCCATGGCCATGGACTGCTCACTATCCAGAATCAGGATGGTATCCTGCAAATCTTCATCCAGCTCGATAAAGTGCGCGGCCATGCCCAGAGGTTCCTGCACATGCACCAGAAATGATTTGCAGGCAGGATCTTCGGGATCCAGTGGCGTCATGACCAAACGACCCATATAGGCCATTCTCGCCAATTGGTTGAAACGGGGAATTTCCAGCTTTTTCCCCATCTTGTATTTGTTGAGTTCATTTTTGAGGCTACTGACATCAGTAATCGGTATGGACTTCATGAGTTTCCTT
>NZ_JBYCKP010000473.1:0-2545 GCF_057473445.1 Acidithiobacillus sp. TH-A36
AATTTTTGGGTGGATATGACCCGGACCGTGCTCTATGTCCTGATTCCCTTGTCGGTGATTTTTTCCTTGATATTGATGCAGCAAGGGGTGGTTCAGACCTTGAGCGGGGCCATTCATGCGGATCTGGTTGCACCCTTCACTTCGGGGGGTAAAACCATTCTGCAGCAAGTTATCCATATCGGACCGGTGGCCTCCCAGGAATCCATCATGATGCTGGGCAATAATGGCGGCGGTTTTTTTAACATGAATGATGCCCATCCTTTTGAAAATCCCACCGGATTGACCAACTTTCTGGAAACGATGGCGATGATTCTCATCCCGGTAGGCTTAGTTTTTCTGTTTGGACAGATGACCAAAGCCAAAAAAACCGCCTGGGCTATTCTGGTCTCCATGCTGATTCTGTTTATCCCGCTGACCCTGGTCAGCCAGCACTTTGAACTGGCGGGAAATCCGATTTTTCATCAACTGGGTGTAACCCAGGCCAACCATGCGGCGCTTGCCGGAGGTGGCAATATGGAAGGCGTGGAAGACCGCATTGGCGCAGGGGCATCGGCCCTGTTTGCAACGGTGGCTACGGCGACTTCTACGGGTGCGGCCAACAGCGCTTATGACTCGTTCATTCCGCTCAGCGGTGGTATCAATCTGTTTTTGATGCAACTGGGTGAAGTGGTTTTTGGGGGCGTCGGTTCCGGTCTTGCCAGTTTCCTGGCTTTCATGATTTTTGCCGTGTTTCTGGGTGGGTTGATGGTCGGACGCACCCCGGAGTTTTTGGGTAAAAAAATCGGCTCGTTTGAAATCAAAATGACTTCCTTGTCCATTTTAGTGATGCCTCTGCTCGTCCTGATTGGTACCGCCATTGCTGCAACAACCGTAGCAGGGCGCGCCGGTGTTTTCAATCCGGGTGCACATGGGTTCAGCGAAATGCTCTATGCCGTGACTAGTCCCGCCAACAATAACGGCAGCGCTTTTGGTGGACTCAGCAATGATACCCGCTTTTACAACCTGTTAACCGGGATGTGTATGTTGTTTGGTCGTTTTTGGGTGTATCTGCCGCTGCTGGCATTGGCGGGGGCTCTGGCAGAGAAAAAGAAAACACCGGCAGGATCGGGCACTTTAGCCACGCATACGCCTATTTTCATCGGCTTGACCGTGGGTGTCATTCTCCTGGTTGGCGCACTGAACTTCTTTCCGGCACTGGCGCTGGGACCGATTGCAGAGCAGTTGGCACCGGTCAGTCATGTCATGACGCACTAAAGGAATCCTGACGATGGAATCTACGCATAAACATGAGGTAAAACCGATTGACTGGAAAGACCAGAGCAAAGGGGCACTCTGGGACAGCTTTAATATGCTTTCGCCCCGGGTGCAAATGCGCAATCCAGTCATGTTCGTCGTCTATATCGGCTCCTGGCTGCTGTTGGCCCTGTTTTTCCATGATCTGATTGCGCGTAATGGCGAAGCCCTATTCACCGGGGTCATCGATCTCTGGCTCTGGCTGACCCTCATTTTCGCGAATTACGGAGAGGCCCTGGCCGAAAGGCAGGGGGAAGCCCAGGCGAGTAGCCTGCGGCAAAGCCGTCATGAAATGGTGGCTAAAAAATTGGCTAAATCCGAACGCAATGCGGCCTACCAGGAAGTTCCCGGAGCGAGCTTGCGCACGGGTGACGTCATTCTGGTGGAAGCCGGTGATTTTATACCGACAGACGGTGAAGCTATCACCGGTGTGGCGGCTGTCGATGAAAGTGCCATCACCGGAGAAAGTGCGCCGGTTATTCGGGAAGGCGGTGGGGACCGTAGTGCGGTAACCGGCGGCACCCGCGTGATCTCGGACTGGCTCATTATAAAGGTGACTCAGGAAGCGGGGAATACGTTTCTGGATAAAATGATCAGCATGGTCGAGGGGGCTGCGAGACGCAAAACCCCCAATGAAGTAGCGCTCAGTATTCTTCTGGTCTTTTTGACCTTGGTGTTTCTGGTCGTGACCGTGACGATTTACCCGTTTTCCTGGTACAGCGCCCATTACGCCAGTCATTCCGGCTCCGTCATCAGCCTGCCGGTCCTGATCGCCCTGCTGGTGTGTTTGATTCCCACAACCATCGGCGCACTTTTGCCAGCCATTGGCATTGCTGGCATCGTCCGCCTCTTGAAAGCCAATGTCGTAGCGACTTCCGGTAGGGCCATAGAAGCTGCCGGGGATGTAGACATACTCATGCTGGATAAAACAGGCACCATTACTTACGGCAATCGTTCGGCGGCTGCTTTTTATCCCGTTTCCGGAATATCCGAGGCACAACTCGCTCAAGGTGCACGTCGGGCCTCCCTGGCGGATGATACCCCTGAAGGCAAAAGTATTGTGGCATTGGCCTTGAAGCATTTTCCCGATCAGCAGGAGTCGCTGCCCACGGATGCCAATTTGATTTCCTTTACGGCCGAAACCCGTATGAGCGGGGTGGATTGGGAGGGACAGCAGCTGCGCAAGGGTGCGCCCGATTCCATGAAAGCCTGGATAAAAGATTTGCAGGGAAGCTGGCCGGAAGGCTTGGAT
>NZ_JBYCKP010000474.1:0-1864 GCF_057473445.1 Acidithiobacillus sp. TH-A36
CACTTGCTGATTCACAGTACCTTGCATTTGTTGGGCTATGACCATGTCGAAGACCACGAAGCACAGATCATGGAACAACTGGAAACCCGATTGCTGGCTGAAATGGGTGTGGCCGACCCTTACCTGAACCAAATACATGAGTGAAGATCGAAGTACCCAGGAGCGCCCACGGAGTTGGTGGGCGCGTTTTACCCAGTCCCTGCGCGGCAATGTGGAAGATCAGGACAGTTTGCTGGATCTGGTCCGGGAGGCTGGCGAGCGTCAGGTGATTGATGCCGAAGCGGCACGCATGGTGGATGGGATTTTCCGGATGGGCGAATTGACCGTCCGTGACGTGATGATTCCCCGCGCTCAGATGGAAGTGATTGAGATGGATATGCCATTGCCGGAAATCATCGCCAGGGTTTCGGAAGTCGGGCACTCGCGTTTTCCGGTGGTGGGAGAGGATCGCGACGACGTGCGCGGCATCCTGCTGGCCAAGGATTTGCTTCAGGCCTGTCGTTCGGGCATGTCCATGCCACGCTTGGGAGAGTTGTTGCGACCCGCGACATTTATTCCCGAAAGCAAACATCTGGATCACCTGCTCTATGAGTTTCGCACCGGTCGTCACCACATGGCGGTGGTGGTTGATGAATATGGCGGGGTGGCCGGCCTCATTACCATCGAGGACGTGCTGGAAATCATCGTCGGGGAAATTGAAGACGAATATGACATTGACGAAGATGTCATGATAGCCTCACGGGAAGATGGTGACTTTCTGGTGAATGCGCTGATTCCCCTGGAGGATTTCAATGAACATTTTGCGGCGCATCTGGCAGATGAACACGCGGACACCCTGGGTGGCTGGGTGGCTACGCGGCTTGGGCATGTGCCAAGGGTGGGCGAAGTGATTGAGGAGGGTAATTTGCGACTGGAAGTGTTAAGAGCCGATCGACGCCGGGTACAGATTGTCCGGGTGTCTCCTCCGCGCAGTGCAGCGCTGCCCGAATTGCCCGATCAGGATAGTGCATGATTCAGGATTCCATCAAATCATGGGCGTTTCCTTTGCGGCTTCTGGCCGCATTAATTTTGGGTGTGCTCTGGCCTTTGGCTTTTGCCCCTTTTAATGCCTGGTTTCTCGCCATCATTCTGCTATTTGCGCTGTTCTGGTTGGCTACCACAGCTGAACGTCCCCGGCGGGCTGCCGCTTTGGGGTACGCTTTTGGTTTCGGGGCATTTTCTAGCGGAGTCAGCTGGATATCCATCACCCTGCACAATTTTGCCCATATGGACTGGTTCCTTGCGGGTGGGGCGGTAGCGCTGCTGGCGGCTTATTGTGCCATTTATCCAGCTTTGGCCCTATGGCTGGCTACCCGTTTTTTTCGGGGAAATGCGCGTCTTGTCGCTTTACCGGTGTTGTGGGTATTTGCGGAATGGTGTCGCGCCAGGTTCTTCACGGGCTTCCCCTGGCTGGCCACAGGATATACGCAGACCCACGTTTTTCTGGGTGGTTTCTCCGCCTGGCTGGGGCAGTATGGGGTCGGGCTCGCCACCGCCGGTTTTGCCACTATTTTGTTATGGATGTTGCGCGAATCCCAATCCAGACGGGCACTGCTTGGCGGCGTTTCTGCCTTGCTGGTGCTTTCCGGAGTGGCTCTGGCGGCAGGGTCAGTCAGCTTCACCCATCCCGTCGGGCACAAGCTCCGGGTCAGTCTGGTGCAGGGTAATATTCCCATCACCGAAAAATGGAATACTGCAGCCATCAGCCAGATACTGCATCATTACGTACAACTGATTTTGCAGACGCCCAAAAATAGCCAGCTGGTGGTTTTGCCGGAAACCGCCTTTCCCATTTTTCAGACAGAAATTCCTGAACTGATTATTC
>NZ_JBYCKP010000475.1:0-4226 GCF_057473445.1 Acidithiobacillus sp. TH-A36
TGGTGCAGGCTAGATAATCGATTCCGGACAATGCGGTAAAATCTGAGAGGCTTCTTTTGTCGCCCAGACCATAAACCCCTCGCAGTCGCCCGGCCACCAGATCACACAAACGTTTTTGCGCCCGCGCTTCGAGATGCGCTACCTGTTCCGCCGGACGCTTCCACTGGGGATTCCAGTGATGACCGCTATGGGCCACGTGCATGGGCTTGTACAGATGGTATAGCGGAATGTGCGGGAGATGATAAACTTCCCAGCCGTGGGTAAAGGCGCGCAGTGTCAGCCCCTGCTCTTCTCCATGAAAATACCATTGCGGGTCATAGGGCACTTCCAGCATAAAATCCCCCCGCGTAAAGAAGAAGCCCCCCGATATATGACAGCCCTGTACCGGTTGCCGCTCGGGAAGGTGCCGGGAGTGAAAACGTAAGGTCAGATTGTCCGGGGTCAGCCCCTGATCCGGCATCGGCCGGGTAATCAGGGTCGTGTCCGGACTGACCTCACAGTCCAGGGTAATGGTATTCCCCACCCTGCTATACCCGTAAGGGTAGTTGGACAGAATGGGCTTGCCCGGCAATCCGTTGAGAGTCTCGATCAGCAGTGTGTCCCAACCGCGCTCAAAAACCATGTGGGAATCTATTTGCAGGGTGTAAGGCTCATTGTCGTATAAGGACTGGATAACCGCACGCGCCCAGGAGACGCCGTAGCTTTCCTGGGGCGTGATCTGCATCAGACGAACGGGATAGGCTTGCAGCATGAGCCGGTCAGAGGTCTGATTCGTCGTCTGATTCAAGACCCCGAAGACCAGCGCTTCGGGATGATCCGCCTGCTGCAGGGCATTTTTCAGGGTATATTCGAGCTGGGGATCGGCATACGCCGCTACGGAAACAAAGATCCGGGGCTGCACGGTGTTATCTCCTGTTATCGGACCCATTGGAGCGCGTCACCAGGGCGTTCAACCCCCTGGCTGGGCATACGGGTCAGGATGCGTTGGCACAGTTGTTCGGCCTGGGCCGCCTGTCCGGCCTGCCAGTGGGCATTGGCCCGCTGCAGGGCTTCCGGCAGAGTCATGGTGGGGGCTGCAAAAGGCTGTGTGGGTGTTTCAGACATAGGGGTTCTGCCGTATCCAGGTCGTGGCGATCCATTTTTCTCCCTGCACGACCGGTAAGCCGGCATGCAGGGAAAGCGGGTGGCACAGGCCCGCTGTATCCAGATTCCGAAACAGGACGCCACAGCCCGTGATCGGGGCCACTTTGATGCCGAGTTCCGGAAAAGCCGTTTCTCCGCCAGCGGCGGGGGTATTGAGATACAAAATCAGGGTCATTTGCCGGTTTCCTCCCTGGCTCAGCGTCTCGCTGCCTTCCGGGAAGCTATCAAAATGCGGCCGGTATTCTCCTCCGGGGGCGTAATGCAGAATCTGCAGGGGCTCCTGATGACTCACGGGAATACCGGTCAGTTGGGCGACACCCTGGGCGATGCTTTGTAGCATCGGATGTTCTTCCCGCTTCGGCCAGCTCATCTCCGAGGATCGGTTGGGAATGGTGATTTGCTGGCCGGAGGCTTCATCGGTCACCGTAGCCGGACGTAAAGTCTGTTGCCCCACGGCAATCAGCTTCTGGCAGTCTTCCGGACTGAGCAATCCACTCCAGAGCGAGAGATCAATCGCCTCTGCCTGCATCAGTCGATACGCCATGTTTCCTCCATCATAAAAAGCCCGGCACAGGGCCGGGCTGAAGCGTTGAACCGCACACTCTGCTATGAAAGGTTACCAGCGATAGTTGGCCAGCACATCAAAGGTGTTGAAATGGGTATGTTGTGAATACTGCCCATTATACGCCACCTTCACCGACCACGGATCATTATGACTACCGCGCAGGGTAATCCCCGCACCCGCATCTAGGGCGCCATCCGGGGCCACCAGCGCATATTCACTGCTGTTATACAAACCCACTGCCAGCGACTGATTGACATGCAGCGTGCCCACGTTACCGGTTCCACCGACAGACACCCAGGGAATCAGGGTGAAGCCCGACATCGGGATATCGGTACCCGCCCGTAATCCGCCGCTGAAGGAGGTGACGCTGGTGTGCAGGGCGCCGTAGTGGATATTCAGGTTGGCGATATAATTCGCGCCCGATTCTCCAAAGCCACCCAGTTGTGTGTGTACATACTGCACTTTGCCGTAGGGCATCAGGAAGCTCTGGCCCAGCGGGATCAGGTATTGACCCTGTAAACCAGCCCCAAAGTACCAGCCGTCGGTATGGCCACTAGCGGTTTCCAGAGTCTGGTTGGTTCCCGCTGAATAGATGTGCCGCAGACTATTCAGGTGGAGGTAGCCCCCGCCCAGGTCTCCCGATATCCGCAGGTGTCCCTGGGTATCGATGGCATAGGCAAAACCGCCAAAGCTGCTGGTCGTGACCTGCTGACGCCCGACTCCGGAGGAGGATGTGCTCGTGCCCGTTCCATATCCGGCCAGGGCGACGCCCAGGGTCAGCGTGTGATCAAGATTGACCCCATAACCTGCCATTCCACCGTAATCTTCCGTGGAAACACCGTTGGTGGCTCCAAAACCACCGAAGCCCTTGCCCCAGGTGCCGATATGGCTGTTGGTAAAGGTCGGCGTACCGGAACCACCCACTTGATCGGCTCCGTCCAGCAGACTGGCGACGACACTCTCGGCTCCCTGGTTAATCACATAGGTAGAAGCCACGACTGCACGGCCCGTATGCACCAGGTTGTTTGACGATGGGATGGGGCTCGGAGCTGCCGTTGGTGCTGCCGTTGGTGCTGCCGTTGGTGCTGCCGTTGGAGCTGCCGTTGGAGCTGCTGTCGGTGCTGCCGTTGGAGCTGCGGTTGGAGCTGCGGTTGGAGCTGCCGTTGGAGCTGCCGTTGGAGCTGCCGTTGGAGCTGCCGTTGGAGCTGCTGTCGGTGCTGCCGTTGGAGCTGCTGTCGGTGCTGCTGTCGGTGCTGCTGTTGGAGCTGCCGTTGGTATCGGTGTCAGCGTTAGGCTGGCGTCGTCAGGGGTATAGCCCATTTTTCCAGTCACATAGTCCTTCAACGGCGACAGACCAGTCAGCGGCCCAAATGTACCCGATACCCCCTTGCTCGCATGTACCAGATCGTATGTCTCTCCTAAGGCATATCCAGAGCCAGCATCGTTCGGCACAATATTCAAAGTGCCCGCCAACGTCGCTACACCGACAATGTTCAACTGGCTGTAGTCCGTGCCTGCCGTCTTGTCTTTCGGGGTGATTTCGATAGCCAGTGTACCCTTGATGCTCTGGGTATAATTACCATCGACCGTAAGCGTGCCGATACTACTGCCACCAGGAGAGACCGTTCCGGCATTGGTGACATTACCGTCAATCGTGCCGTGGCCGCGTAGGGTGCTCCCGGAATTAACGGTTACCGGACCAATGAGAAAAGCAGTGCTGGAACTGGCATCCCCGACTTCCAGCGTCCCGCCGTTAATAGTCGTCCCCCCACTGGGGCCGCCACTGCCATTATCAATGACCGTACCGCTGTTGAAAATCCATTGCGTGACGCTGTTATCGCTGCCATCAAAAGCACCCGTCAGCGTCCATGTCGCCGTATTGCCGGCATCGGTTCCAAATGTGCTGAATCCTTGATATTCCTGGCTGTAACCAATATCTGACAGTTTAAATGTGTCGTTGGTACTTCCCCCCAGATCCAGAATGTCTCCGCCCTGGGTCGTGCTACTGGTACTGACGACGTTACCGTTAAACTCAGAACCGCTTTCGAGGATGAGCCTGTTGCCGCCGCCGGAGAGAGACACGGCATCGGCCCGAGTGCCCGCCCCACCATCCGCCAGACCCCCGCTGATGGTGCCCGCATTGGTGATCGTGGAACCCCCTGTGGAAACCACACCGATGCCGCCGTCGCCGCCGTCGCCGCCTGCGCCGCCTGCGCCGGTGCTGCCGCCGCCGCCGGGGCCGCCGTTACCGCCTGCGCCGCCGATGATCGAGCCGCTATTGGTAAGCGTAAATCCCTTGCCACTCACGCCGTTACCGCCGTTACCGCCGTTACCGCCGGTGCCGCCGGGGCCGCCGGTGCCGACGGGGCCGTAGCCTACGTCGCCGGTGCCGCCGCCGCCGGGGCCGCCGGGGCCGCCGGGGCCGCCGTTACCGCCTGCGCCGCCGGTGCCGCCTGCGCCGCCGGTGATCAAGCCACTATTGGTAAGCGTAAATCCCGTGCCGCTCACTCCATCGCCG
>NZ_JBYCKP010000476.1:0-11020 GCF_057473445.1 Acidithiobacillus sp. TH-A36
TCAATTTTGCCAATGGTGACATGGTCGGTCATACCGCCAAAATCCCGGCCATTCTCCGTGCGGTAGAAACGCTTGATCTCCAATTTCATCGGATTACTCAGGTAGCGCTTCAGCACGATTTCAAAATCATCCTCACGGCTGATCACGGCAATTGCGATGAAATGGTGGATCCAGTGAGCGGTGAACCCCATACCCAGCACACGGTCTATCCCGTACCCATGCTCCTGATGGGTCACGGAGGCGCAAAGTTGGGAATTGGCCGGGGTACCGCTGATATTGCGCCAACCATTCTTGATCTCATGGGACTTTCCCAGCCCTCTGAAATGACGGGGAAAAGTCTGATTCTCCGGGACAAGCTGCGTTGAATCCAGATCCAACAGCCGACATCCACGCAAGCACAGCCAATACTGTTAGATTAAAAAAAACCGCTGCATCACTTGTGGAAAATGCGCACACTATTCATCCTGATCATGTCGCAATGACCGCCATACTCGACAACAGCCCGATGTTACCCATCCACTATCGGATTTGGGCCTTGTCCACGGGGGGCACTTTATTGAGTGGGGTTTCCATGTTTTTGCTGGGTGTCACCCTGCCACTGGTAATCCCCCACTTTCACATGCCTGCCAGTAGTGTCGGCATGGTGGCTGCCATGCTCATGGGGGGAACCGTCATCGGTGCCCTGTTGGGCGGACATATTGCCGATCGTTGGGGGCGCAAACCGGTCATGATCAGCGATATGATTTTGTTGATTATTGCCGCCACATTAGCGGCACTTGCGCCCAATGCCACCATTCTGACCCAGGCAGAGCTGTTGCTCGGCATCGGTGTCGGCATGGATTTTCCGGTTGCCAGCAGCTATCTGGCAGAATTCATGCCCCAGGGACGCCGCGGCAGAATGATGGCCGCCTCCATCGCTATCCAGTCCGTCGGCATGTTGGCGGGCGTCGCCTTGGCTATTCTCCTGCTGCAGAATGCCCGGACTGGCGATGATACCTGGCGTTGGTTACTTGCCGCAGAAATTCTGGTAGTGCTTCCCTATCTGATCGGACGCCTGAGTTTGCCGGAAAGTGTACGCTGGTGCATGGGCCATGGCCGCAATGCTCAGGCTGTAAAAATTCTTACCCGCTTTGCCCCGGACAAAAAAAGCCAATTACTGCAGATTGCCCAACGCCTGGGTAGAAAACATCATCATGTTGCCAAAATTCTGCCTGGTCATCATTTGGGTATCGCCACCTTATTTGCGCCGGAATATCGTCGGCGAACCCTGCTGGTGACTCTCCCCTGGTTTTTTATGGACGTTGCCACCTATGGAATAGGTTTGTTCACCACCATTCTGCTTGGCAGTCTGCGTACAAATCTGCCCGGATTAAGCTCCACATTAGGGAAGGATCTCAGCAACGCCCTGGATAGTGGCAAGGTAGACCTGTTCCTGTTGCTGGGTTCACTGCTGTCGCTCTGGGCAGTTCCAAAACTGGGGCGCATTCATATGCAACTTACCGGTTTTGTGGGCATGATTACCGGAATGGGACTACTGCTCAGTGCTGCGCAGCAGCATACGGGGAATGAAATCAGCCAATATTACCTGATCCTCGCTGGCTTCATGCTCTTCAATTTGTTCATGACCATGGGTCCTAATGCCACCACCTTCATTTTGCCCACAGAAATGTATCCTACTCAGATACGCGCATTCGGGTCCGGATTTGCCGCTGCAGTCGCCAAAATAGGCGCCACAATCAGCGTATTTTTACTACCACTCATTCAGGCATACTGGGGACTTTCAGCCGTGTTGCTGCTCATGATTCTGGTGAGCCTGCTCGGCCTGGGAATGACCTGGACCTTTCGGGTCCAGGGCCACGGTAAAACTCTCGAAGAACATCATGGTCCAGAAGTACCACAATAGCCTCACGCACCCAAACCTGAATACGGCAGTTGGTACGGGAGCTTTGTCGCGACTTTGGCCCGCGCCCTGCTGATTCCTATTCCCGTCGCATTTCCACCCGGCGTTGCCAGGCCAGAACGGCGTCAACCACTTCCTGATCAAAGTCACGGCTTTCATGCTCCTTGATCAATTTGCGGACCCATTCTACCTGGCTACTGATTTCAATAGTTTTCTGTATATCTGCAAAATACGGATCATTTTCGAGGTAACAGTTTTCCTGCAAAGTACTCCGCTTTATTTTCATCGGCTTAGCCAATTCTGATTGACAAATAACCAGTTTGGAGCGAATTTCAGTGACGGTATATTTTTGAACCCCTTTAATGGTGCCACTATAAGGTACATGTTCGACGACCCAGAATACGTCACCGATTTCAGCGTCCGCAAAATCCAGTTGTTTATGATAAGCGTCATTTTTGGCAATAAGCATACATTACTCCTTCACTTGCATGGATGCCCGCCAGAGGCCGACAGCGAGAAGCAACCAGGCGACAATCCATGCTGTGCCTCCCAAAGGGGCAAAAATTGCCCAGAATGACTGGCCGGTAATGACCAGCAAATACAGCCCCCCGCTGAAAAAAAGCACACCCAGAGCCATCAACAGCGCCGAAGCACAAAGCAGCCTTCTTTTACCCCATAATCGAATCAAAATACCCAGCTGAACCAAGCCTAGCGCATTATAAATCTGAAAACGCACGGCAATATCGTAAACATGCAAACTCTGCCTGCTCACCTGCCCAGCGACCAGATGGTCACCAGCCGCACCGGCAATAATAGCCAGCCCCACCAGCAAAGCACCTAACGCAGAAATTTGTCCGCCCCTGCGCGCACCATTTTGATTACTGCATTCCGCCATTCCTTTCTCCTCGATTCTGTACGTCGCAGTTTCCGGGCATGTCCTGCCCAACTGCCACATTCAGGCAGATATGTTTCTCTTATAGCCTACCTTCATGCCCTGATTCAAACTTTCTTCAGCATCGGGGCAGGCTAGCTGTGCTATGCTCTGGCTGATAATTTGCGGAGGAGTATAAGCTCATGGCAACACATAAAATCTGTATTCTTGGTGGCACGGGTTTTGTCGGCCGACATCTGGCGGAGCGTCTCAGTCAGGATGGGCACCAGATTCGCATTCTGACCCGCAATCGGGAGCGTAACCGCGAAAACCTGCTGGTTCTGCCACAGGTAGAGGTTGTTGAATGTAATGTGCATGACCCAATTGCGCTGGAGCAACAACTGGAAGGACGGGATGTAGTCATTAATCTGGTGGGAATCCTTAACGAAAACCGCCCGGGTCGCAGCGACTATCCGCCCGAGCGCCACGGTGATTTTGAAAAAAACCATATTGAGCTCCCCCGCCTGGTCGCTAATCTTTGTGGACATCTCGGTATTCCACGACTCCTGCATATGAGCGCCCTCGGTGCCAACCCCATTGCCCCCAGTGCCTACCTGCGTTCCAAAGGCATCGGTGAAGAAATTATCCGTCAGTCTGGAGAAAACAGCGCCAAAAACGGCCATTTCAATTATCTGAATGGTCCGAAATTACTCTGGGGGCGCGGTCTTAAAGTGACTTCATTTCGTCCTTCCATCATATTTGGCGAGGGGGACAGTTTTTTCAATCGCTTTGCCCAACTGCTGCGCAAAATCCCTTTCTTTTTGCCCATGGCCGGCACTCAGGCGAAAATGCAGCCCGTGTGGATTGAAGATGTGGTCAGTGCTTTCGTACAATCTATAGACAATGAAAAAACCTATGGCAAAGCCTATGATCTTTGCGGCCCCAAGGTATATGCCCTGGGCGAGCTGATCGCCTATACCCAAAGTCTGATTGGTACACATCGCAAGGTGATTGCCCTCTGTCCCCTGTTGGGTAACCTGCAGGCAGGAATCATGGAAAAACTGCCCGGCAAAGTGCTCACCCGCGATAATTTGAAGTCATTGTCCATAGATAATATTTCCAGCAAAAAGGATTTGCAGGAAGTATTTAATATTCAGCCAACAGCCATTGAAAGTATCGTGCCGACTTATCTCGGCGGCAAAGGTCAGCATACCGAACGCTTATCAGCAATCCGTAACCGCCGCTAAAACTGCAGCAAATAACCCATCCCCGACGGGCTTGGATGCTTTCTGACGGGCGAGGGACTTTGTCAGGGGCGATCAGGCTGCCAGCTTAAGCCACTGAAGCTCCTGGTATATTTGCCGCTTTCAGCTTAGTGGGTTGCGGCGCCCTGGTCGCCCTGCCCAAATTTTTCAATGAACTCCTCAGCGAGCTCACTGGAGACTTCGCCAAGAATCGCCGTCATCCCAGCCTGGGCACGCGTATCTCCCTGTGCTGCGGCGAGACTGAACAACTCATAAGCGCAGGATAAATCCTTGCGCAGCCCCTGGCCTTGATAAAACAGCAAGCCCAGATTGAATTGCGCCGGTGCATCATTCTGGTCTGCCGCCGCACTGTACCAGCGCGCAGCCTCCTGGTAATCCTGAGGAACCTCAGACCCTTCGGCGTATTTCACGCCCATATTGAACTGGGCCACAGGATCTCCGGCCTGGGCACGGGCGCGGAGATCATCCAGATCATTGCGGATGCCAGCCAGAGCCATGAGATCAAGGGTTTCACCATTTTTTGCCATGGGGTTATTGTCCTGCCTGATTGATCAGATCCTGATCGTCACTCTCCACACCCCAAGCCGTCAAGCGTTCCCGGTCATTCATGGACCAGACGGCACGATGTAGAGACAGCATGGAGTTACGATCACTCAAGAGAATATTGCGCTCGCGATTGCTGAGTTGCTGCGGGCCTTGTTCCAGAGCCTTGTGGCAAAGACTGGCGGCACGAGGCCATAATCCGGTGCGATTGCGCTGCAAGGCGCTGTGAATGGCATTAAAGCGAGGATCTACCACAACCTGCACAAAAGCATCTCCCTCAATGTGCGGGAGATAGGCGACACTGTCACTATCCAGTGACTGCAATTCTTCCGGGACGATGACCTCCTCGGGAATCACAAACAGGTGCTGCTGGCGTGCCCAGCGTCCCAGTCCAGGGCGACTGGTCCATGCGCCCAAAGGCACGGCGGCGACCAGGCCACCCAAAATTGGAACCAACCAGACAAAATGCCAGAACCCCAAAAAGGGGTACAGGGCGACTGCCAGCACCAACCCCAGCGCCGAGCACCAGCCAAAAAAACGCAGGGCTACTGACCATCTGGTTTCCTGGTCACCACGCACCTGAGCCCCCCAACGTACGCCCTTCCCCATGAGGGTTTGAATGACAAACTGACTATGAAATGCCATCCGGATAGGGGCCATCAAAACCGAAAACAAACTCTCAACCAGCATGCTCAGAATGAGATGAAATAATCCTCCAAATTGCTGGCGGCGACCAGGCTGACGGGCTACCCAAAGAACCGCCATCCACTTGGGCGAAAGCAGTAAAACTGCCGTCACTCCAAACAACCAGAATGGCAAAGGATCAATGTTACTTCCCCAATAAAAAGGGGTGACCGTATCATCATTCCCTCCACCAGCCCAATGCAGTGAACCCAACGCGCCAAGAATCAAAAACAGTCCCCAGAGCGGTGCCGCCAGAAAAGACATAGCCCCGTTGATGAACAGGAAGCGGTGTGCAGAACGCAAGCCTTCCCCGGCCAATAAGCGCAGATGTTGCAGATTGCCCTGCGCCCAGCGCCTATCCCGTTTCAAATCATCTATCAGGGTGGGGGGAACTTCTTCATAACTACCTGTCAGACTGGGTACAAACCACACTTCCCAGCCATTTCTGGCCATCAGTGCCGCTTCGACAAAATCGTGACTGAGTAAGGGTCCACCCAGAGGGGGCCGGCCGGGTAATACGGGCAAGGCGCAATATTCGGTGAACGGTGCAGTTCGTAAAATGGCATTATGACCAATGTAATGTCCGTCACCCAACTGCCAGAAACGCAATCCGGCGCTGAAAATCGGGCCATACAGATGCTGCGCAAATTGTTGCAGACGGGCATACAAGGTTTCCCGATTGACGGCCACAGGTTGGGTCTGAATGATACCCACCTGCGGATTTCCTTCCATCATTTCCAGCATGCGATAGAGGGTTTCACCGTTCATGACGCTATCAGCGTCCAGCACGACCATATATTCGTAAGCACGACCCCAGCGTCTGCAAAAATCAGCGACATTGCCGCTTTTGGCCTTATTGTTTACCGGACGCCGTCGATAATGAATCTTGCCAAAAGCATCCAGAGACTCACAAAGCGCCGACCAGACCAGTTCTTCCCGTAACCAAATATCAGGATTGCGGGTATCACTGAGCAGAAAAAATTCAAAATGGCCCAAGGCACCAGCCCGCTGCAAGGATTTGAAAGTGGCCTGTAGCCCGGCAGCCACCCGCTCCACTTCTTCATTATAAATGGGCATGAGGATCGCCACTTTATTCTGCGGGAGGGGCTCAGCCAGGCGGAGTTCGGGACTACCGGGGGAGGTATCAGTGCGCCCGCTCATCAGCAGTATAAAGCCAACCAGCGCCGTCCAGAAGCCTGCAGAAATCCAGGCAAACAACATGGAAAATATGATGAGGGTAGGTATTTCCAGCCAGAGCGGTAAGCGATCAGCAAGAACCTGATCCAACATCAGGCCCGCACTACAGGCCGGCAAAATAATAAAGGCACTTAACCAGTAACGTCGGTACCGGCTGATGGTTTCCCACTGCCGGGCCATAGCCCGTGCCAATTCAGACTTCTCCGGTCAGAATACGGCGACTCGTCAATACCTTGCTGCGGCTAAACAATGTCTGCCACAGGCGCGATGCGGCAGCCAGCCAGGAACGATTCATGGGAAGAGAGGCCATGTTGCTGCGCTGAATGGCAGGCGCTACCTGCTGCTGTAGCCAACGGCATGACCGGGCATCCTGGGCCGCATTTGCAGTCATGCGCAGGGAAAGATCGAGACGGGCATCCAGTTCATCCCCATTACCCAAAGTTGCCAGTGCCTGATGCAGGCTGGCAAAAGCCCGGGCATAAAGCGCATCCTGATGGGTTTCCACGCCCTGCAATTGGCTGATGACCTGACCACGTATCCACAAACGCTGGGCATCAGTTAACGCCAGGCGCGCCAAATACCGCTCCATACGAACAAGAACGGGTGCGCTATTTGCGACGACCAGGGCCTCTGCTGTACAACCTGCCAGCCACTCACCCGCAGGATTGACGCTGTAGCTTGATTCATCTTTAAACATTACACCTACTCCTTTGCCGCATGAAGAAGATAAGTCCAGGTATTGGTCATAACCTGCTTATCGAGGGTTAAATAACAACGCACATTACTGGGTGAGGCCGTTTGCGGCTGTATGACCGCAATCACCCGCCAAAAATGATCCTTAGCATCCCATTCCAGCTTTTGGCTCAAAATCTGAGCCTCATTTTCAGCCGTGAGATGGGCTTTAACAGGCATATTCCCAGGTAATTTCGTCAGAGCACCACCGCCAAAATCAATAACGACAGTACGCGCTCCGGCAGTTTTCGGGTCATCGCCAAGATAGGTTCCGACGGGATGTGCCAAAGGAATCAGGCCATGATTATCCAGAAAGAAACGCAAGTTGTAGGCAAAATGCAGGGGCGTTTTCGGAGCCGGTTCCTGATCCGGAACCCAGAAAACATCGATATTGTCCATGTCCCGGTTATTGGTGGGCAGCTCAACGAGGCGCACCTGACCCTTCCCCCAGTCTCCTACCGGTTGCACCCAAACACTGGGACGGCGCTGGTATTGGGTTTCAATACCCTGATAAGCAGAAAAATCACGATCTTCCTGAATCAGACCGAAGCCTACCGGGTGATCCATGCTGTAAGTCGTAGTCTGAATCTGCAGGGGATTATCAATGGGGCGGGTCAACCATTCACCATTACCATTGGCCATGACCAGATCACTGGAATCATGCTGGGCGGGATGCCAGTCGCCGGCGGTAATCCCACGACCATGACCGTGCCAGTACATGCTGGTCAAAGGCGCGAGTTCAAGCACCTGTACGGGTTTACGCAAATAGATGGTGGCCTGCACCTGTACCGTCGTACTGTCACCGGTCTGGATGGTGAAGCGATAGGCCCCCGTGGCTACTGGACTGTCCATAAGCGCATAAACCACCATATCCTGCGCACCGGCCTGCGGCTTTTCCAGCCATATCTCTTTGAAATAAGGGAATATTTCTCCAGACGGTTGGGCCGTATCAATACCCAGACCGCGTGCTGAAGTACCATAAACGGCATGTTTACCCACCGCACGAAAGTACGTTGCGCCCAGAAAGGAAATAAATTCATTATAGTTCGGCGGTGTGTTCAGAGGCGCTAACAAGCGGAATCCGGCATAACCCAGGTCACTCGGCAGATCAGTGGGGACCTTTAAATTACCAAATCTGAAGTCCCCGAGATTAAAGGGGATGGGACGCACCTTGCCATTGATCACTTCGCGAATGACTTCCGGCTGATGAAACCAGGAACCGGGCAGATAAAATTGTGCCTGAAAAGGCGTATTCTCGTTCTGCCACAAAGGTCTCGTGTCCTGAATCTGGCTGTACTGTTCAGGGCTTAGATTTTTGAGGTAGGAAGGAATCGGCAAAGGCTTGGGATTATAATGCGCATTTACCAGTGCCTGGGCCTTGGACTCTACGGTCTGCATGTTAAAATCATCCGCCGATGCCGCAATGCTGAAGGCCCAACCTGTCAGGCTGAGCAGAATGGCAGAAGCAAGCTTCAAGGAGGAATGATTACGAGATAAATGGTTCATGAAGATGCTTAAGCAATTCTCGTACCAAAATATTAACTATATGTTTATATTTTATTTTTTTTGAATAACATGTTTTTTTTGTCGCCTCTGCCCGACGCAACATGACGAAGCCAGCCATAAAAAATGCTATGAAAAATACTGCCGTTCATCAATAATTTTGCAGATAAAACATAACCTATTGAAAGTATTAATTTGTCGCAATTTTCTGTTAAGCTGATGCAACTTTGCGTGACGCCAAATCGGAACCATAACAAAAATCATCTCGTCGCCGAAAAACAACAGGAAATTTTATCACCGTTAAATGCTTCATAAACCACTTTTAAAAAATTTTTCAACTGAATGATAAGGATGGACTTATGAGTGATTATCAAGTAGACATCACCATTATTGGCAGCGGGCCAGGCGGCTATCGTGCGGCAGTTCTGGCGGCTTTACGTGGCCAAAAAGTGGCGATTATTGAAAGTGCTACCTGGGGCGGAACCTGCCTCAATCGTGGTTGCGTTCCCAAAAAGGATTGGCACGAAACCGCCAAATGGATTGAACAAAGCCGACATTTTGCCAAACGCGGTGTCATCGGCACTGACCTGAAAGGAGACATGGCTCAAGCCTGGGAACACCAGCACCAGGTAGTCGAGTCCGTTCGCAACAGTTATGTGGATTACCTCAAACGTCTGGGGGTGCAACTGTTGGCAGGAACCGGCAGCTTTGTAGATGCCCGGCATATTAGCGTTGATAGTCCAACTGGCAGCAGCCAGATACAAACCCGGTACACAATTATTGCAACGGGATCCACCCCTGCCCTTCCCAAGGGCATCCAGACCATTTCTGGAAAAGTGCTCACCAGCGACATGCTTTATGACGACGGAGCTCCAGCGGGCAAGCGCGTTATACTGATTGGCGGCGGCGTAATCGGCACAGAGTTTGCGTATATTTTCGATCAGCTGGATAAAGACGTGCAGTGGCTGGTGAACTCCGCCTCACTGGCCCATACCCAATATTCACCACAGGCCAAGGATACCCTGAAAGCCGCCCTCAACGCCCTGGATATTAAGGCTGTAGAGCATTTTCGCGTAGCACGCATTGCCGAGGATGATCAGGGCGTGACGGTTTTTGCAGAAGACGGACAATCCGTACAGGGCGACTGGGTACTATTGGCCACCGGGCGTAAGGCTTTCACCCAGGGCTTGGGTCTGGAAAATACGGCTGTGGAACTTGATGAAAAAGGCTTTGTACAAACAGATGAGCACCTGGAAACCGCAGAACCGGGTATTTTTGCCCTGGGGGATGTAGTGGGCCCGATCATGAATGCCAACCAGGCTCTGAGCGATGCCCAAATCATCATTCACAACCTGCTCAGTGAAGAAAAACAGGAGCGGAATCCGGCCTGGGTACCAGAACTGGTTTATTCAGCGGTAGAACTGGCGCGCATTGGCCTGGATGATGACACTGCAGAAGACGAAGGTTATGAACCAGCCGTAGGCTTCGCGGCGTTTGAAACCTCGCCAAGGGCATTGGGTCAGGATGACACGGCAGGTTTCGTGCGACTGCTCGCTGATATGGATAGTGGTGAGTTACTGGGCGGCGAAATTATTGGCCGGGATGCTGGAGAACTGATTCATCTGCTCGCCAATAGTGGTAATCGCGAAGAAGCGCTGCGCCGCATTGCCGAAATTCGGGTCAACCATCCATCCCGTGCCGAAGAACTGGTCAATGCCACCGAAACACTGGCAGCCCGCTGGGGATTGGAAGCACAGATTTTCGGATCTGCGGAGTCATCTGATTAGGCTTCATAAATCACCAATTATCATCAGGGCGTGCCAAACACGCCCCATATACCCACCAGAATGACCATGAAGGACAGCACAAGATTGGTGCTGGCCAGCATTCGGACTTGACCCAAGGCCCTGGAGCCCGCCTGCCAGTCCTGATCGCGCACTGCCCGGCGCAAGCGTTTGAGTGGCGCAAAATAAGTATGCAGAACAATCATCACCATGATCGTACCCAAAACCACCATGATCCATTCGGGGATGGCAAGAGCGGCAAATCCTCCGTAGAACACGAACACCATGCTGTAACCAGTCAGCAATAACAGGAAAGCCGCGAGTAACATCCAGAAAAAGAAACGACGCAGCAACACATGCATCAAGGCAATACGCGTACTGTTCTGCGTGATTTCTTTTTTCAGGGTCGGGGCCAGCACCATCGTCACAAAAAACAGGCCGCCAATCCAGACAATCACCGCGAGTATATGTACAAACTGCTCAATCCAGAGGGTATTCATGATTTTTTCAAATTTCCTTGCATGACCATGCTGTCCAAAAA
>NZ_JBYCKP010000477.1:0-1503 GCF_057473445.1 Acidithiobacillus sp. TH-A36
GCCAGCTTTGTTGCAGATAAAAACTATCGTAACGTTCCGGACTGCCCGGTGCACTCAGCAAGGACCAGCGCAGAAACTGCAGCCCTCCATTTGCAGTGGGCTGATATAAGGCACTGTTGGTGAGCGGATGGGGCGGGATTTTTTCGTCATGCCAATACCCGGCCCGCCAGTCCCAGACTCCGGAATGCTTTTCCCAATCAAGACGCAAGCCCCAGCGCCAGGCATTGAGATCCGCCCGCTGTACCAGCCCCTGACCATTTTGTACGATGCCACGCCAATATGCTCCGCTTTCCTGCATCGCGTAAGGAGATAAATGCAAACTTCCGTAAATCCCCAAATGCTGACGCCACTCCAGCAATAACGCATTGTCAGTGAAGCGCTGATGATTATAGCCCTGGTATAGGGAAGCCTCCGGAGAAAATGGATTACTGGCGGGATTGCGGGCATAGGCGAGCCGCCCGTAGCGCTTTAAATCAAGCGTTTCACGGTAATTCAGTGGTCGGTAATTGCTGCTGCGATAATCGTCATGTACATAAAACAGGCGCAGAAGACCCGAGGCGTATGGCTGTTGCCATCCGATAGCGGCGTTGCTTCTTCCTTCGGGAGCCGCACCCCAGCCCCGCCATTGGCCTGCCCGGGTGAACGATCCTGAAAGAAAGAGCGTCGACCCGCCAGGCAGGGCGCCACTATCCCAACGCAGGAAACTCCGGGAAAAGCCTTTACTACCAACACTCTGACTGAACAACCACGCAGTCTGTGCTTGTGGCCATAAAATACGACTATCTACCACCCCGGCCAGACTACCAGGGCTCGGCAGGGAGGGCGGCACCGCACCCATAAATAACTGCAGGGACTGTATGTCCTCCTGGTCCACCAACCACTGACCCGGCCCGGAAAATCCAGCCACCAGTGGTAACCCGTCCAGCAGATCACCGGCACCATGCTGGGCAGTCTCACCGCGTACCCGCAAGCCCTTACTGGCACTTTGCACATTGGCAAGATTAAGGGCGTCTGCGGCGTTATAGCTAACTCCCGGCAAAAAACCCAGTGCTGCTTCGCTGTTGGCGCCTCCCGGACCCGCCAGCGCCGCGACCTGTTTTTGATCCAGGCGAAAAACCGTAGCACTTCTTGTCGACGATTGCCCGATCTGGACGGGCAGGACCGCCGCCTCTTCGCGACGGACCGTACCCAGATCTTCTGCTTCTGCCGTTTCGCTAAAAAACCCAATAGATAAAGGAAAAACTCCACCCAGTAACCATAAAAAATGAAAATCAGCCCAACGAATGACCATCCTATCGCTCCCTTTATATGCAACTTTGTTGCAATAATAGATCATTCTTCGCGAGACTCAACCCGCTTCTTCACGCAGACCAAGCGCTGGTCATACCAATAAAGGGCTTGCAGACACCAGTATTTTCCAATCCATAAATGAGTCTGGGAAGTGGTTGTAGAGAATGCCCTGTCAACCGGTTTTCGGGGGCCGTCCATGGATCGTTTTGAATA
>NZ_JBYCKP010000478.1:0-1307 GCF_057473445.1 Acidithiobacillus sp. TH-A36
ATCGCCGTAGATGCGTCCAATTTTTGAGAAAACACCTTCAGAATTAGAATTATCTATTATTATATAAATCGGGACCAAGAAATTAGTGGTAAGATAAGTCGTATCATTTTTTCTCGTTAAATTAAAAAACTGATTGCCAAACATGATAATCTCCTTATTGGTTGATCGCTATCTCAAGGGGCAAACCAAGACCCAGATTACCCAGGTGAGACATGTTAATGAAATTCATGTTAACACTATAAATTATTCTCCCTGAGATTTTTATTTGTTAATCTTATCAATCCATATTTTTATCAAACCAAACAGAATACGAAGCATCAATAACATAATGATTAAAGACCAACATATGATTACATATACTGGTAAGCTTCCTGAAGGCCATAAAAAATAAATTATAAATGGCCCGCACAAAAGCAGCACAAAACTTATTAATCTATTTCTTGGTTTTGCGGCCATGCATACTCCATTACGCCATATAAAATTTAGCGCTTCAAAAACTCCACCATCATTAGGCCAATACTTTTTTATCCCAAGCATTTGCAATTCCTTGCGGCAATGGCTGCAACCCCCAGCATCTTTATTCGCTCGCTTCCTTCTTCACTGGCTGGTCAATGGTGCAAATCGGATACCGCAAATCCCTCCTGACTGATGGCATAGGCCTGACTGAGGAGCTTATAGAGCTCGGGATACTGTTCCGGGCTATACACCACATGGGCCAGTGCCATGTGGTAGGTCACCTGCAATTGGTCGGCACTGAGGGGGTCAATGGTTTCGGTGAATTCCCCGGCGGCATTCTTGACCTGTTCCGTGTGCTTCTGCACTTTCCAGGAGAAACCCTTGGGCAGGGTCACCTCTGTACTCCATTCGCCATGACCATAGGGCATGAACGCCGGATAGTGGACGGTGGGGCTGCTGAGTCGGGCGGTCAGGTTGCGCAGGGAAGCGGTATTCAGGCCATAGTGCAGATGAATGCGCGTGCCATTGCTGAGGGGAACGCCGGGTGCCGTCTGCCATTTGGCCTGAATGGTGAAGGGATCCTGGAGGCTATGGGTGGGGGAAGTACTCAAAGAACTGCTTTGGGCCATGCCCCCCGCCTGAGCCAAGGCCTGATGCAGGACGGCCCCATATTCACTCATGGGTACCCGGGCCAGCAGGTCTTTCCAGATCCAGGCGCCATAACCGCTCAGGTGAAGGGATTCGCTCGCGTCCATACTGCCATCCGCGTGGACGCTGACTTTTTCCGTGCCAGTCATGCCACTGGCTGCGGGACCATCGCCGGGGGTGGTGGCCATTTTGGAGTGATCGCT
>NZ_JBYCKP010000479.1:0-2533 GCF_057473445.1 Acidithiobacillus sp. TH-A36
TGGTGCAGCGCTACTACACCGCACAGCAAAATGTTTCCGTGAGCGCGCGTCGCTATGGTCCCATGCACATCCCTGCCGGATGGTTGCCACTGTTGCGCTATGCCGGGTTCCCGGAATGGCGCGTTAAGCATGATGCCTGCTGGAATATGGCCGCTGGTGTCTGGATTCTCGCTGCAGAGCATGCCGGGGACAGGGTTCCAGGCACAGGCTGGAAAGGCACGCCCATAAACTGGATACCCGCTATCCCTGTCCGTATTATTCAGGATGCGACCTATGCCAGTGCCCAGACAGGGGTGCCGAAGGCCCTCCTGATGGCCGTGGCCTGGCAGGAATCCGGATTCAATCCGCAGGCGGTCTCTCCTGTCGGGGCGCAGGGGTTGATGCAGTTTATTCCGTCCACATGGGCACGATATGGGCAAGGTAGTCCTTTTAATCCCCGTAACGCCATGCTGGCCGGTGCCCGCTATTTGCGGCATCTCGCCTTGGAATTTCACTCCTGGCCTCTGGCATTGGCAGGTTATAACGCTGGAGGCCATGCGGTCGTCGAAGCGGGCGACCATATTCCGGATTTCACGCAAACCCAGCATTACGTGCCGGCGGTATTGGGGCGCTATCGGATGCTGGCCAGCCAGTCAGGAGCGAGATAGCGGATTTCGTGGATTAAACGGATGCAGCGATAGCCATCTTTTGGTTGAGAATAAGGAATACAACATTGAATAAGCGCTACAAATACTTGCTTAAGTTTCTGCTGCTCATGCTGATTGCATGTACAGGTGCTGGATGGTTAGTGTTTAAATGCGTATTTTTACTAATGAAATGGCCCTCTCAGGAAATACCCATCTGGACTCAGTTATGGCTTGGGTGTATGACCGGATTTGTTATGTTTGTCATGATCTCGCCACTTATTCTCAAGTTTCTTGAATCCAGGCAGCGACCGCTCGCATTCCGTCGGCCTGGTTTTCCCAGCAGGACTAAACACAGTACCCGGTAATCGGTTGAAATGCCTATATGGGATCAAATTGATCCCATGATCGCTTTTTATGCACCACTTTTTAAAAAAGCAAAAAAAAAGCCGTTTATCAACACCCCCTACGCATCCATGGCCCGTTATTCTCCAGAATTGGTTCATTTTTTACAGCGTGATAATGGGTAGAACCTGGGAGAACTGTTTGACCACCAGAAAAATCTCAGCACCATCATGGATATGGGCCGGTCGGGCTGGCAGCGCTTTTACGATTGGTGCCGCTTTGATTCTGGCCCTCGTTCATGATCCTTCCATGCGCGGGCTTTTTGTCGCATGGACCCTCTCCAATGCCTTGTGGCTATGGTACGGCCTCAAGATAAATTCGGGTTCGCTGGTGTCGGCGCAGGTGGTTTTTTTGGTGATTGATGTCGTCGGGATTACGCATTACTGGATTTTGGGGAACAGCGCATGGCTCAAACTCTTTGGATAACCCACAACAAGATGCTGGAACAGTTATTTACAGCACTGGATCGCCGGATTGGCGGATTACATGGCGCGTCTTATCAAAGCGGTTTTTGGCGATCCGGATTAACGGGCAGCCTGATACCCGATGTGACGGAAGCGGCGCTGAAGGTCCGTTCCAGGGGCTTTTGGAAAGCCAGCGCCACCTTCGCATCGCCGGCTGCGTCCAACGAACCGGAAAAGCAGGTATCCCATCGCGTGGATCTGCTGGCCCTGGTTTTGGGGGGGAATGTCCGTGTGGGTCTGTATTTGCCCGATAGTCTGCTCGAAGCCGGCATACGCGATATGGTGTCCCGCCTTTACGATGGGAAGCCTGCCCCAATAGAGCGCCGAATTGGTGGAGACACCTTTTTTGACTGGATTTTTACCGGGGATCCTTTTTCTGCTGCATGGATGCTGCGTTGTACGCAAGACCAGATGGCGTACGACATTCTGGAAAATCACTTTTTATGGGCGGTCATTCATATTTGGGAAGGGCTGTCCAGAACGCTGATGACCAATCATGGTGTGGTGTTTCCCATCGTTGCAGACCGCTTTCTGTCGCCGGAGCTCGCGGAAAATCTGGGTCTGGCGATTGTGGAACACATGGAACGCCCCAGGGAAGATGGCGGGACCGAGAAAGTGACCTTGGTGACTTCGGATACGGGTTACCCCGATGACGCTATCCAGGAAGCATTGCGGGCGGTGATACCACACTGTCGGTTTTATTATTAGCGAGGGCTTTTATCATGAAAAAAATTATTCAGGCTATTGCGCTAGGTCTTGTTTTGGGCCTGGCAGGATGTGCTGCGCAAGCCCATGACGGACCGTACGGCGGCCACACGAGTAAATGGTATGCAAACCATCCGAAACAAGATGCGGATGAGGCCAAGTGGTGCGATGCAGGCAGTACGCATAGAGAAGACACCAAGACCTGCAATGCTGCGTATCAAGGCATCAATGAACAGTTAACTCACGCATTTTATGGATCCAAGTCTAGCAATAAGCGCCAATCCACGTCGGACATAGTCCACTTTACAGCATGAAACCCATTCCACTGCCATGAAG
>NZ_JBYCKP010000480.1:0-3369 GCF_057473445.1 Acidithiobacillus sp. TH-A36
CCCCTTGGGCGTTTTCCACATCGTCGTAGGCGTCGGGAACATGAATGAAGTAATTTTCTATGTAGGGCTGGTAACCTTCTCTGGTTTCATAATCTCCGGAAGTGGGTCGCAAAAAAAAATCACGACCCCACAAAGCGCGCAGATACATGATCAAACGGCGTTGTACGTCAATGAAAAGAACACCGCGACGTTCCTGCTGAAGCACGGCAAGGGATTGTGGCGTATTCAGACCGAAAAATTCTACCTGTGCGGCAAAATCACTGCGATAGGCGGAAATACCCCAGCTGGCCCAACGCCGCAAACCACCCAGGGTCATTTTTTCGAGGAGCACTTCAATTTTGCCCAACATCGGACGAACACCACGCGGTGCCTGGGCGAGTAACTGATCAAGCAGCAGCAGATAGCCGCGAAACAATTCCAGTTCACCCAAACGACGGGAAACAATCGGAGCACTGGTGAAAAATAAGGCCAGCACTTCGGCGCTGGTTTTGGAAAACATGCGAATGGCCATGGAAAGCATTTCGAATACAGCCTGCTCGCCAATTTCACGGGCAACCTGTGGGGCACTTTCTATAAAAGCAAGAACCAGATCAGTCCCACGCCCCAGCGCCTTAAGGCTGCTGGCACCCTGCAGATAGGATTCGAGACCACGTCGACCAAAAACCCGGGCGGCTTCATACCAATTAGCCTCCAGGACTTCGGCGGCGTGTGGCCCCAGATCTTCCAATATTTCCGGATAATCCGCCAACTGAATGGACATACCTAGCTCACCCCATTTTTATCGCAAAGCACCCTATACCCATGTACTACACACAGGTCGGCCGAAATATATCAGCAAGAAGGCGGTGCTAGTCTGGCCAAATACGCTGAGGGTTGATTTCACGCCCACCACCCGCATTCAGATCACTCACGCCTGGCGTTTCTTTGGGCGTGCTTTTCTGAGCCGGTTTACTGCTCGTTTCCAGTTTATTGATCGTAGTTGTTTTTTCGGCATCTGCCGCAGGAGTGCTGTTTGCACTGGCGGCCGGAGTACGCCGTCTGGGACTCTGGATACTCGCGTTGAGTTTGTTCTCCAAATTGCTCATTTCAAGATCTCCTCAATAATTCCTTCGAATTCCTGTACGGCAGCCGTGGCCCGCTTCCCCATCTGATACACACTTTTGCCTTCAATGGCTGCATTCCGGTATATGGCCCGGCGGGCAACCTGCACGGGTAACACATTCAGACCCATTGCCTGAACTGCAGATTCTGCAGCACGAGACAAAGCACTGTGACTTTCAACCTGATTCAGCACAAATGCCGCATTTCGGGTTGCTTTACCCGCTTGCAGGGCCGAAATCACTTCCACACTACGTTGGCTCGCCCATAAATCCAGTGGCGAGGGCAGCACTGGTAGTAATATCCAGTCCGCCATCGCCAGCACTTCCCGGGTTTCAGCGCTCTCCAGGGAAGGCGGACAATCAATCACCCAGTAGGCAAAATCAGCGGATTGCCCCGCACTTTGTTCTGACCAGCTTTGTACAGACAAAGCATGACCATCAGCTTCAGCAGCCCAATCCGCCCAATAGCCCAGGCTCCCCTGAGGGTCGGCATCCAGCAGTAAGGTGGCACCGCGTTTGGACAAGCCCATCGCCAGGTTCCAGGCCAGAGTGGTTTTGCCACAACCACCTTTGGCATTAAAAAGGGCAATCCGCCTGGCGGTGGTCATGATCAATGTTACTCCCGTGCCTGCACTGCGCAGTACTCAGCCGCTGCGGCAAATTCTGCCCGCTCAGGCTCCACGGCATCTCCTTCAAATTGAATTGCGACGACCACGTAGGTTTTCGCAAAATTCAGGTTTGGATAATAGTCAAGTTTCTCAGAAAGTCCCGTCAGCAAATCCAGAAAATGACGAGTTCGTGCATAGTCGGAAAACTCAAATCGTTTGCTCCACCCCAAAGGACGACGCTGAATTTCCCATCCCTCGGGAGCCTGGATATCCTGGAGATCCTGGTTCACAAACATCCTCCAAACTTAGTGAAAACGCTCCAACATTTCGGCAAGCGACCGCATATGGCCTTCTTCATCGGCGCGCAGATGGGCAAACACCTCGGCAGAAGGAATATCCCGCATACGCTCGGAAAAATTCTGGGCTTCGCTATACAATTGCACAGCCGAATACTCCAGATCCTGATCGTGCGTCAACATTTCGCGCAAATCCCTACCCGGGCGCGGTGGCAGTAATTGCGCACCCGTCGGCGCTATTCCCATCAGCAAAAGCTGTTGACTGAGAATACCGGCATGATCCAGCTCTTCCCGCGATTCATGACGAAAATATTCCGCCCAATCTGCCATGCCCCAGAGCGTACAAAGACTTGACTGGGTACGGTACTGCTGCACCGCCGTGTACTCATGAGTCAGCGCACGCGTGAAAAAACCAATGATGCGTGGATGATGATTACGCATCCCATTCATGGGTTTCAGCTCAGATTGCCGGTAACATCACCATCCCGGCCACTACCATCAGCGCTGGGAGACTGAGGTAAAATATGTTCCACCTCGGTGTGTACCCGGGCAATAATGTGGGCAGCAACAAGGCCGTCACCAACTCTTTCACAAGCATCCGCACCTGCACGAACAGCCGCATTCACTGCACCCGTTTCGCCACGCACCAACACGGTGACATATCCACCACCAACAAACTGACGGCCAACCAAACGGACTTCGGCTGCTTTGGTCATCGCATCCGCTGCTTCAATAGCCGGTACCAGACCGCGTGTTTCAATCATACCCAGAGCAATACCCGTAAGTGCTGCCATCTGTGTCTCCTTTATATTGATTACATCTGCCAGGAAGGGCGTAGGAACTACGCCCGCTCACTCGCGTTCATTTAAGCGACAATCAAACCGGTTCAGGCTGATGGTGCTTTCGGCAGAATGTGTTCAACCTCGGAATGGACACGGGCGATAATGTGGGCGGCTACCAGACCATCACCGACCCGTTCGCAGGCATCAGCACCAGCACGAACTGCAGCATTTACCGCACCCGTTTCGCCGCGCACCAACACGGTGACATAACCACCACCGACAAACTGGCGACCAATCAAACGGACTTCAGCAGCCTTGGTCATCGCATCAGCCGCTTCAATAGCCGGCACCAAACCACGGGTTTCAATCATACCCAACGCAATACCTGTTACTTCTGCCATTTCATCAACTCCTTCAATAGACAATCTAAAAATCAGAACCGCTGGATGCCGCTGCTTTAAGCAGTGGCAGCCTTCGGCAGGATGTGCTCGACTTCAGAGTGCACACGCGCAATGATGTGTGCAGCCACCAGGCCGTCACCCACCCGTTCGCAGGCATCAGCACCAGCACGAACTGCAGCATT
>NZ_JBYCKP010000481.1:0-3630 GCF_057473445.1 Acidithiobacillus sp. TH-A36
CCTAAAGGACAATGGCATCATCCGGTAAGCTTGGCTCAGCTTTTCGGTAAATTGGCATTTGCGCACGGCAAATATGCGATTTTAGCCCCATCCTTAAGGGTTCTGGGCTTACATGGAAGCGGTTTTGCTTCAGCAAAAAGGAACGAGGCACAAGTCCCCCCAGCGTTATCAAAACTGCTAAAAATTTCCGCTCAGGGAAATGGTATCATTCTTCGCGTGGCATCTTATGAAAATAGACCGACCGAATATGCGCATATTGTTCGTTTTTTCTCCGCCGCTATACGCAAGACGCTCCCCGATGTAGCCATTATTGCCGAACTAGCAATGCCGGATAGTCCAAGCTTCTGGAGCGTCAGTCAGCATACTTGGCTTAAAGACATTCAGACCACAAGTCATCTGGTGGACGGTTATGCGTTATTTCAATGTGGTCATGTCTTATATTCGAACTATTCAGGGACCTCTTCGTCTTTAATAGCTTCAGGTATCCGTCTTGCCGATGAAACCAAACAACCGTCCTAATGGTCCATACTGTAGGGACCATTCAACACTTTTAAAGCCAAATAAGCGTTTTTCGGCTGAATGATATTCCTCCGCGAGCGCAACTACTGATTCGAGGAGTCCGTAAATGACCAATATGCCTGGCAAGCAGTTTATTTTTATGTGTGGCTTAATGTTGATGCCTATTGGCGCAATGGCAAGTTCCGATGCTACTTCTGCCTTATCAAGTATTTCGGTGACGGCGCACACGCTGGCCAATTGGCGTGCTGGTGCCGAACATGGTTATGGTCCAGATCAATATCGTCTAGGACTGGCGTATGCAACAGGTGATGGTGTTCCTCAAAATTTGAGTGAAGCTGCCTATTGGTGGCGTAAGAGTGCTGACAATCTTTATCCGCAGGCAGAACTTATGATGGGCAATGCTTATGCGCATGGATGGGGTGTATCACGTGATATCAATAGGGCGATTCATTGGTGGAAGACCGCTGCGCGAAGCGAGGCCGCTGATGTGGCCCGTCGAGCCCAATTCCTGCTCGATTCCGCAGCTTAAAATGCCGATGGCGTCATTGATATCCAAATTTTAGGGCAGTCAGTCAATAACAGGAGGAGAATATTGCCTTATCTAAATAAGTTTTCAGCCCATAATTTTATCCTGAGGGACTGGTTGGCGCTGGATCGCACCATTCTCGCCAACGAACGAACCATCTTGTCCTTTACCCGGACAGCCTTGGTACTCATTCTTGCAGGAATAGAAGGATAATAAAATAAAACATCTTGATGCTATCGAAAGCACTGCTGACAATTAAATTGGTTGAATACACCTGCAAGTTGGCTTGAGAAAATCAGGTTCTCAATAAATAGGAAATTCGGTTTTATCGATCATTTTCCGCAACACAAAGCTGGAATGCACGCCAGTCACGCCTTCGATTCTGGTCAGGCGATTCAGTAAAAAATCCTGAAAGTGGGCCATGTCGCGCAGGACCACCTTCACTTGATAATCGGCATCGTGCCCGGTGATCAGATAACATTCCAGAACTTCGTCGGATTTTTTAATCTCTGCTTCAAAATGCTCAAAGCGTTCGGGGGTATGGCGGTCCATGCTGATGTGCATCAGCACCATGAGTTCCAGCCCGACTTTTTCTGGCTGTAACAAGGCCACCTGTTTGCGAATGATGCCTGCTTCTTCCAGCGCCTGCACCCGACGCAGACAGGGAGAAGGGGAGAGGCCAATTTTTTCAGCGAGGCGCTGATTGCTCAGGCTGGAATCCTTTTGTAAGGCTTCAAGGATGCGACGATCGTAACGGTCCAGGGGCATTTTGGGTTCTCCATTTTTCATGGCGCAATATCCAATCTAAAAAATGATTATTGTAGCAATAATAATGCGTGAAAAGCGGCATTAAAGTCAAAATTCGCAAGCACCTGCCAGATAATGCCGCGTATAGTTCTCCCATCGTCTTGAGCAGGCAGGAGAATCATCATGAACAACTTTAATCATCGTCGTTATCGGCCTTTTCCAGCCGTCCACAAGCCGGATCGGCGTTGGCCCAACCGGCGCATGCATCATGCACCCACCTGGGCCAGTGTGGATTTGCGCGATGGCAATCAGGCCTTGGTGTCGCCCATGAGTGTGGCCCAGAAAATGGAAATGTTCGATTTGCTGGTACGGATGGGGTTCAAGGAAATCGAAGTGGGTTTTCCCGCCGCCTCGCAGCCCGACTTTGACTTTGTGCGCAAAATCATTGAGGAAAAACGGATTCCTGAGGATGTAACCATTCAGGTTTTGACCCAGGCACGAGAAAATCTGGTTGAGCGTACTTATGCGGCTCTGCAAGGTGTGCAGCGCGCCATTGTGCATGTATACAACTCGACCAGTCCGGCGCAGCGTGAACAGGTGTTTGGTCTGGATAAAGAGGGCGTCAAGGCTATTGCCGTGCGCGGTGCCGAGTGGGTAAAAGCCGGAGCGGCCCGTTTCCCGGAGACCCGGTGGACATTTCAGTATTCCCCTGAAAGTTTCAGCAATACGGAATTGGATTATGCCGTTGAAATCTGCGAAGCCGTGATGTCCGTCTGGCATCCTGAAGAGGGTCAGCCGGTTATTTTGAATTTGCCAGCTACAGTAGAATCCGCCATGCCCAACGTGTTTGCAGATCAGATTGAATGGTTTTGCGACCATTTGCGGGGACGGGAGCACGTTAAAATCAGTGTGCATACCCACAATGATCGGGGTTGTGCGGTGGCTGCCGCAGAATTGGCGGTGTTGGCGGGTGCTGACCGGGTTGAGGGGACCCTCTTCGGGAATGGTGAACGTACCGGGAATATGGACATTCTTACCATGGCCATGAATTTGTATTCTCAAGGGCTTGATCCGAAGCTGGACCTGTCCATGGGGGAGGCCATCAGCGAAATTTACATCCGTTGCACGGGAATGGCGGTTTCTCCCCGCCATCCGTGGTTTGGTGAACTGGTGTATACCGCATTTTCCGGCAGCCATCAGGATGCGATTCGTAAGGGCATCAATCACCGTCAGGGACAGGATGCGGCTGTTTGGGAGGTGCCTTATTTGCCTGTAGACCCTGCCGATTTGGGCCGCAACTATGAAGCGGTGGTGCGCATCAACAGTCAATCCGGCAAAGGCGGAGTCAGCCATGTATTGGAAAGGGATTATGGTATTTCCCTGCCGCGCTGGTTGGCTCAGGAATTCAGTGCCGTTGTCCAGAAAGCGACTGAAGAGCAATCCGGCGAGATCACGGCGAAGCAGATATATGCCTTGTTTGAAAGTCATTTTGTGAAGCGCAATGGCGACTGGCAGATGCAACGCTACCGCTTGCAGCGTGAAGGCGAAAAGGTCATTGCCTCAGTGGTCATGGGCACGGAAGCGCATCCCCGCATTTTGCAGGGGAAGGGGAGTGGGGCTGTAGGGGCGCTGGTAGATGCCTTGATTCAGGGTGCTGGCATTTACGCCGAAGTGGAGCAATTTGATCAGCACGCCCTGGGAGCCGGGACTGGTGCCCGCGCCATGGCCTGCGCCCGGGTCGGTGTGGAATCCGCTGGAACCGCTTCAGCAGTATCTTTTGGTGAAGACACCACCGAAGCCGCCTTGCAGTCTGTGCTGAGTGCCATTGGTAAGGCGGG
>NZ_JBYCKP010000482.1:0-1810 GCF_057473445.1 Acidithiobacillus sp. TH-A36
ACTAAACTGTTTGTCTTTTTTCTCCAATAATTCTTCACCAAGAAGTCTTGCCAGTGCAAAGCGGCGACTCTCTGGCCGCCGACCTGCACCTAAGACAAGGCGTTTTTCGTCTGCGCTGTATACGGTCAATTGGTCCAATGACTCAGGCAACCCATCATGCAGGATAGCCTCTGGTTTCACTCCGCAAATTTCCGCAAGGCGCCGATCCGTAACCTGTCCCTGTATCCCCAAATGGTGACGCAAACTTTGGGCGGATTCCATTGCCGTCATCCATGCAGGACTATTCACTTTCAGATCGACGGGATCCAGACCGAGTGCTTGCGGTTGTCTGACAATGCCCTGTGCATGCATCCAGGATTTAAAATCTGTTGCGGATACAAAAGTACGCTCTCCATTCGCTGCGAGTTCCGAGACGTTTTCCTCTCCCAGGTAATCCATAAGGGCCGGGAATACATCCAGAAAACCTTGCGGCGCCCCGTCAGGGTCAAACCCCAGCATGGCCTCCGTTTTTCTCCAAAGACGTGCTCTATCGTCCTGAAGCTCTTCCTGTAGTTCCGCAAAAACCTGTTGGAAAGGGGCGTCACTTATACCCTGCTCGCTCAGCCGAGATTGGCATAATCTTAAAAACCGCAAAATGGCTTCTTGCAAGTCGGTGACCGGCAAAACGAGTGGCACCGTACTCGTATAACGAACAGGATCAAGACTTTCTATTCCCGTAATACCCGGTCGAAAAACAGACCTCGCGCCATCTGAGTAGATCGTCAAGGGGGGCCAAATATACCCATCACCCACGTTGGCCATGTCATGGGCTAACGCCCACTCCAGAGGTAATGAACGGCTTCGCGTTTCCGGGATAGGCTCGTAAGAGAGACGATAAAAATTCCAGGCGAGCCAAAGGGCAAGAGGGTGTAGGCAGAGTCGAGCATGCTCACGAAATTGCCAGTGACCGTCTGCTTCAAGAACATCATTACGAGTCAGGCAAACCCCGTTACCTTGAATGGTGAAGTCGGCTGATGTGGCTTCACAAGGCCCTCCCTCATACTCTGCAAGACCACGCGCATCTATCCAGGACACCCCGAACAGTTCTTCCATTAGTCGTCGTCCTCCCGCAGACAGCTGATACGGTCAATCAAATTCCGCTGTTTCGATGCGAGGGGATAACCGTGATAAGTACCCTGATCTGGGTTATCCAGTTTTGCCTCAAACACTATGCTTTCTCCGTCCACGGCCCAAATTCTTCTGGGGAATCCATTTTCTGATGTATCGCTGTACAAGCCTCTCCGAACGCCATCCTTGAAAAGCCGCAAAGCTGCTGTTTTGGGTAGCCTCCTGGTGCTCTTTATTGGGTCTCTTGGATCCAAATCGCAAAGCGTTTTATCCTGACGAGGACACGCCGGTGGTTTCAGGTTGTAATCCTCTGGATAAAGCTTATGCACAGGATTGCCTACATAACCAGGTTCTTTTGCAAGAACGCCGAGGATTTCATCGGGCGCTGCCTTGCGAACCTTTACCCTTGATCCACTATGCATTCTTCTGCGTATCATGGCGAAATTATCAATAGGCATTCATTCAAAGTCAATCAACCATTCCTCCTCCTCACCTGTTCATCACGCGGAAAACCCGCCGACAAGCGAAAACGCTTCGGGGAACATTTTTGTCCCGCAGTAAGGATAAGCGAAGAGTCCGCCCAGCCTAGTCCGGGAATGTCCCAAAATACGTTGCACACACCGCTTTTCGATTTGGGGAGACCTTATTTTTGGCGTTTTGCCTCTACTTTGTGCCGGTTGTTTTTCACGGCGTACTCACTGCA
>NZ_JBYCKP010000483.1:0-3193 GCF_057473445.1 Acidithiobacillus sp. TH-A36
TTTCCTTGATCTGAATATAATCTCCGACCTTGATACTGTGTTCAAAAAGCAGAATCAGACCAGAGGCAAAATTGCTGAAAATATTCTGCAGACCAAACCCCAAACCGACACCGACTACGCCACCGAGAATACTCAGACTGCTGAGATTGACGCCCACCGTTTGCAAGGCAATCAAAATACCCAGAGCAATGACGATATAGTAGGTCAACCTGGAAATCGCATAAGCAGTAGCCGCGCCCAGACTCCGGGTCAGGGTTTTCCGCGTCAGCCTTCTCAGCCAGATAGCGCCCCACCAGAGGAAAAACAGGATCAGCACAAATTCGATAATCCCCAGGGGTTCAATCAGAATATTGCCCGGCAAATGCCATGGCGTGGTAAACCATCGCCAGAAAGCCCCCCAATAATCATGCATATTCGGTTTCTCCATCGATTTTTTTGTCCAGGTTAGGGTGTTTGTCCTGGATTATTCCTAGTCTATCAGAATGCGCTCCGTGACAAACATACAACAACCCCTGCCGCAAAGCGTCCACATCAGTTACACTAAAGCAAAAATTGACTGGATAAGGTAGCCCCGTGAAAGCATTTGTTCTCCAGCCCCTGCAAGAGGCCCTCAATGCCCTGCTGCAGCAGGGCGTCATCCCGGAAGTTCCGGCTCAGCTCGAACTGGATCGTCCCAAGCAGGTGGAGCACGGCCATCTGGCCAGCAATATCGCCCTGCTTCTCGCCAAAAAGGCGGGGCGTAAACCCCGTGACCTGGCCGACGCCATTATTGCGGCCTTGCCCGCCAGCCCGTGGATAGTGCGTACGGAAATTGCCGGACCGGGATTTATCAATTTTTTCCTGAGCCCTGCCGCTTTTCATGCGGTCATCGAAAAAATACAGACCGAACAAAACCAGTTCGGGTCCAGCCAACGGGGTGAGCAGCAAAAGCTGCAGCTGGAATTTGTTTCGGCCAATCCCACCGGTCCGCTTCATGTGGGGCACGGTCGGGGTGCTGCCTACGGTGCGAGCCTGGCCAATATTTTGCGCTTCAATGGGTATGATATTTTCTGTGAATATTACGTGAATGATGCCGGTCGGCAGATGGATATTCTGGCCGCCAGTGTTTATATGCGTTACCTCGAAGCGGCCGGACTGCTCCCCTGGTCCTTTCCTGACAACAGTTATCGCGGCGCTTATGTGCGCGAAATTGCGGCACAGCTACGCGCGCAATGTGGCGACCACTTGGAGCATGCCGCAGCAGGCATCCCCAACCTGCCGGCCATGGAAGACGCCGATGCAGCTGTGGACGCACTGATCGCCCATCTCAAACAAAGTCTGGGGGATGATTACAGCGTGCTGCACAGTGCCGGGCTTGATGAAATCCTGAACGACATCCGCAATGATCTGGAACAATTCGGCGTGCATTACGAACGCTGGTATTCAGAACGGCAACTGGTCGATTCCGGTGCCGTAGACCGGGCAGTGGCTGAACTGCAATCTGCCGGACATTGCTACATTCAGGATGGCGCGATCTGGTTCCGGTCAACGACTTTTGGCGATGACAAGGACCGGGTTCTGCGTCGGGAAAACGGCGCGTACACCTACTTTGCATCGGATGTGGCTTACCATGCCGAGAAATTTGCCCGTGGTTTCACCCATGTTGTGGATATGTGGGGAGCCGACCATCACGGCTACGTTCCTCGCGTCAAGGCAGCACTGAAAGCACTGGGACTGGACGACGAAAAACTCGAAGTCGTACTGGTCCAGTTTGCCATTCTTTATCGCGGTGCGGAAAAGGTATCCATGTCCACCCGTGCCGGAGAATTTGTCACCCTGCGCGAACTGCGCGAAGAAGTTGGTAATGATGCCGCCCGCTTTTTTTATGTGCTGCGCCGCGCTGACCAACACCTCGACTTTGATCTGGATCTGGCCAAAAAGCACTCGGAAGAAAATCCGGTATTTTATATCCAGTATGCCCATGCCCGGGTTTACTCCATGCTCCGCCAGGCTACAGAAAAAGGCTTGAGTCTTCCTGCCGATAATGAGCGCGCACTGGATTGTCTGCAAGATTCCCGCGAGCTGGTTCTGGCCGATGCATTATGGCGTTTTCCGGAAGTCGTACACAACGCCGCCCGGGATCGGGAACCGCATCAGATTGCTTTTTATCTGCGCGAGCTGGCCGCCGCTTTTCACACTTATTACAACTCCACCAAGATTCTGGTGGAAGAAACACCCCTGCGCCACGCCCGCCTGACGCTTTGCAAAGGGGTCGCCCAGACCATTGCCAATGGCTTGAAACTGCTTGGGGTCTCGGCACCGGAGCAGATGTAAAACGTCATGCGTGATTATAAAAACCAGACCAGCCGCCCACCTTCCGGAGAGCAGCGCCCGGCGCCTCCACCCCGCAGGCTGAGGGAGCCCGAACCCGAACAGGAAATGGATGAAGAGCAGGAAGCACTGCATTCTACCGAAGATCGAGGTCCCAGACGCTGGCCATGGTTATTGCTCTTTATCATTCTGCTGCTCAGCGCCCTGGTGTGGTGGTGGATCGCGCAATTACCCATCAATACCGGCAAACTGGGGCTCCTGTCGAAAAATTCAGGCAGCACTGCCGCCACCGCATCAACCAGCAGCACCGCCAAGCCTGCAACAGGGGGCAACTCATCAAGTGCCAGTGCCAGTTCCATGGCATTGGCTACGGCCATCGCGTCCTCCGCTGCTCCTGTCCCCAGCACCAGCAAAAACGGGACAGCAGCCAGCACCCAGTCAACTGCCGCTGCCGCTTCCACACGCAGCGGCGTGGATTTCAACTTTTATCAGATCCTGCCGAAAATGCATGTCGATATACCGGCGGACATTCTCGGCAGTGGTCCGGGCATTCCCTCCGCAAGCACCAACAGCGCTGCTGCCGTGGCCGTACATCAGCCGGTGACGATTCAGGTGGGAGCGTTTACGAATCGGGCTGCCGCCGTCGTGCTCCGCGACCGCCTGGCGCTACTGGGCGTCAGCACCGGCATGACCAAAGTGGATGGCAATGGCAGTAACACGCTTTATCGTCTGCAAACCCAAACGTTTGATTCTTTGGCCGATGCCCAGCCCACTCTCGCCAAAATCCGTGGTATGGGCATCACCCCTTTGCTGATTGGCAACGGCATCATCGGTGCAGCAACTAATGCACCGCTGTCCCAGTCTCCAGCGCCTTGATGGCTGC
>NZ_JBYCKP010000484.1:0-1298 GCF_057473445.1 Acidithiobacillus sp. TH-A36
ATCCATAAGCCCCGGTCCAGCAAGGTCGCCTGGGCCAGCATCGCCTCTTCGGCGTAGGCTTCGCCACTGGCCAGATCATGGGATGCGAGAACCGCTGCGAATACAGCATGTTGCGGACAGGACGGCGTCTTGGCCAGTTCCGTTTCCAGGGATTCCCGGACTTTTCTGCTTTGCAGATCGCGTAACAGATCGTCACCCTTGCGCCGGATCATGACCAGCGCCCAGCCCCGCTCCAAAGCCACGAAAAGCACCACCAGCAACAGCAGCGGCATCAGATAAAGAATGCCCCCAGATACGGCGGCAAGGTGGAATAAATCTCCCATGGCATGCTCTCTTGCGTAATGAAAATCATATTTGGCCAGCTCGTTAGCTACGGGCACCAACTACTCGGCCCACCCAGCAGGTGGGAATTATCACTTCGGGGAGATGCATAACGGCGATGACCGGATATGCAATGGAGTCCTCATCGCCAAAACGACAGATATCCGCGCCTCCGAACCAGAGCAGTGCGGATCATCTACCGACAGGACCGCGTTATTACGGAAGGGAAAATTCAGGACGGCAGATCTTTTCTGTTCCATGTTCATTTTCTCTTATCAATATACAGCCGGATATGACGCATCACGCGCGCCCTCCCCGAGAAATCAAAGCGAGCCCTTCAATAACCGGACCCGCATACATTATATTCTTACAAATATATCGAACCCCAAAAAAAACACAACCATAATATTACGTTAAAGTCATATTTCGAGTTTATATAAGTGGCTAGGCATTTTTTGTTGATTCCTGGAGTTATCCTGTAGGCTGTCCGAGGCGGAAGTGGCCCTTTAGGCCACGACTCGCGCTGAAATCTACACTGCAGTCGCCCTGGCGCACTGGGATGGGGCCTTGCGGCCCTCTTTTTCAGGCTGCGAAGAGTTTCTAGGCCAGTAACTTGAAAGCGTCCAGCCCCATTCCGGCATTTTTCCCTTCGTCTTGAAGAAGAGATTTTTGTACTGCATTATCCATCGCCAGAATTTTACTGGGATCGCGGCCCTCAAAAACTTCGGTTTCGTCATGAAATTGCAATAATCAACATCCAAATTGAATGAATATCTCCTAAGTAATCGCCGTAGATACTTATAAATGCGTGCAACCGAAAACGGCGTACTTGTGCCAAACAGTACTAGCAACCCCATCTCTTTGAGATTAAATGTCAAGAAGCTTTGCGTTGAGGTTTTGATACTATGGTGACCTTTTTTGAAGAAGCCAATACATCTGTTTTCGCTTTTTTTGGAGTCACCGATTTCTTTTCAGCC
>NZ_JBYCKP010000485.1:0-6634 GCF_057473445.1 Acidithiobacillus sp. TH-A36
GCCGCTGACAGCAGCAGGCCACGTTGATGACGATCCATTTTGCGCGCTGTACCGGACAACAGGCGACTGACCTCCTGCAAATTACGGTGGCCAAAGCGTTGCGCTCCAAAATAATTGGGAAAGCCCGTTTTTTGCAAATGCTGCAAACGCGTCTCCCACAAAGCTGGTTCGCCCTGACAATGGCGCAAAACCAGGCGAAAATGATTTCCCTTGAGCACCCCCCTGCGGAGCTTGCGGTCATGGCGGGTCATCTCCAGAAAATGGAGATTTTCACTTTCCAGGCTCAGCCAATCCGGCGTTGTCCCGGCTTGTACCGGCACGGAAAAACTCTGTCGGGTAACGGCGTGCCGATCTTTCATTCCCGCATAACCCACATCACGCACGGGGATGCTGGCAAGTTGTGCCAGTCGTTTGGCTACTTCCTGGGTATTCAGTCCGCGCTTTTCAATGAAAAACCAGTAATGCGACCCCGTACCGGAAGGCGTAAAAGGCAGCATTTCCGTAACCTGAAAATCCTCTTCCGTCGATTTGAGTTCGGCTTCCAGCAGGACATCCACATGCGGATAAATGCGTGGGAATAATTCAGACATGTTGAATCAGGATCACGGCGTGGGCAGCGATTCCTTCACCCCGACCGGCATAACCCAGCTGCTCAGTCGTCGTCGCCTTGATGTTGACCGCATCCTCAGAAACCTGCAGATCTTCGGCAATGTGCGCGCGCATTTGCGGTATATGGCTCGCAAGTTTGGGTCGCTGACAAACAATAGTGGCATCCACATTCCCGACCGAAAAGCCCTTTTCCTGAATCAAAGCATGACAATGCCGGAGCAAAAGACGGGAATCGGCGCCGGCAAAACGTGCATCCGTGTCGGGAAAATGGCGGCCAATATCTCCCAATGCTGCGGCACCCAGCAAGGCGTCACAAATGGCGTGCAGCAAGACGTCCGCATCGGAGTGCCCGGCCAGACCCCGCTCATAGGGAATCTTGACCCCTCCGAGTATCAACAGGCGCTCGGGAACCAGAGCATGCACATCAAAACCATGACCAATACGCAGCTGCATCATTTCTCCTCGTCACGGGCCGCCAGGATGGCTGCCGCCAAAGCCAGATCATCTCCCAGGGTAATCTTGATATTATCCCCATGCCCCTGAATCAGACGCGGACACCAACCCTGAAGCTCCATCGCCGAAGCTTCATCGGTAATGGGCATTGCGGCACCCTGCGCAGATTGCAGAGCTGCAAGCAATGCTGCCAGGGGGAAAGCCTGAGGCGTTAAAGCCCGCCATAACCCTTCCCGATCCACCGTACCCAGGGAAAGGCCGTCTTTTTCGCGCTTGAGGGTGTCGGCAACCGGAATTCCCAGCAATGCCCCCTGCGGTGATTCTCTCAGACTATCCAGCAAATTGCCCAGGTCTTCGGCGCGCAAACAGGGTCGTGCAGCATCATGTACCAGCACCCAGTCCTTATCGGCAGCACCGGCTTTCCGCAAGGCCTCCAAACCGCGACGCACGGAATCAGCACGTTGCTTCCCGCCTCTTACAGGGGCCAAAGGCAACGCCAAATCATCGCCCAACAAGTCCCGCCAGGCTCCGCTTTCCAGATCCTCACCCGGCAACACCAACTGCACTCCGGATATCCGCTTTTCGTGCAGAAAAATGTTCAGGGTATGCGCAAGAACAGGCTGCCCGCGCAGCAAAACATATTGTTTAGCCTGGGTTCCACCAAAACGTTGGCCCCGCCCTCCGGCTGGAATAATGACCCAGATCCGCTCCATCAATCTTCCTCAACTTATGGATTTCAGACGCAGTATCCGCAGTCTATACAGCAGGCGCAAGCGTTTCAGCTTTTGCAGTTTGGGCACGGGCACCTTACACTAGGCTCCCTGAATTTGCTGATATGATATCCCGGATATTTTGGACTTTCCTCTCGCTTTGGGCCCTGCCCCCCGTGCAGGTAATGCACGCAGTTTCAGCCATATTTTCGGAGCTGCCGATTGCTGGCTGGCAGCCGAAATGCTCCGCAAATGGAAAAAACCTCTGTTGGTGCTCCTGCCCAATCCCCGTGATCTGGAAGAATGGCAGAGCGAGTGGTCATTTTTTGCGCCGGATCTGGATGCGCCCCTGATTTTCCCGGATCGGGAAATTCTGCCCTATGATCGTCTGGCACCTCCGGCTGATGCGACCGCCACCCGTCTCGCGACATTGGCGGCCTTGCCCAATTGGCGTGGGCTGTGTCTGGTCCCTCTGGCGGCCGCTCTGCAACGTCTTCCGCCCAGGAGTTTTCTTGATCAACATGCCTTTGTACTGGCGGTGGGAGACAACCTCCAGCCCGAGCGCTTTCGACAACGCCTGATTGATGCGGGCTACCGCAATGTCAGCGAAGTTTCCGAACCCGGAGAGCTCGCCTGGCGCGGCGGCATTATTGACCTGTTTCCCAGTGGTAGCCCGCTGCCCTACCGGATTGAGTTATTTGACACACAGGTAGAAAGCATCCGGGCATTTGATCCGGAAACCCAGCGGACTCTGGAGAAAGTATCCAGGGTATCCCTGCTGCCTGCGCGCGAAATTCCTGTAGATGCGGCAGCACTGAATGAATTCCGCAGCCAGTTTCGGGCAAAATTCAGTGGTGACCCGCAACGTGCCGAAGTCTATCGAGCGGCAAGTCGCGGACAGGTTCCCCAGGGAGCAGAGCATTACCTGCCTCTGTTTTTCCCGGAAAGCAGCCATCTGCTTACCCATTTTCCTCCGGACGGGATCATTTTCATGCCCCCCGGTCTGGAAAGCGCCAGCCAGCAGATTCGCCACGACTGGCAGGAACGCCATGAAGAGCGGGCATACGACACCAGTTATCCGATTTTGCCACCAGACGCACTTATTTTAACGCCTGCCGAATGGGAAACAGCACTCCAGAGTCGTGCACAGGTGCATGGCGAGGTAGAAGGCCCCGGTGCAAGCCTACCCTGCGGACCTCTACCAGCCTTGCAGGGAAACAGCGAAACGCCCCTGTCAGCTCTGGAAACTTTTCTGCGTCACCTCCCCCAGCAGGGCCGCGCCCTGATTGCTGCAGAATCTCCGGGCCGTCAGGAAGCGCTGTCTGAGCGCCTGAACAAAGCGGGTTTAAGTGCCACCCGCCTGAAAAACTGGCCGGATTTTCTCCAGTCCACAGAAAAAATCGCTATTACCGTAGCCCCCTTGGAGCGCGGTCTGCTGCTGAAAGAGAAAAATCTGGTCCAGCTTGCACTCATCTCGGAAGCGCAGATTTTCGGTGACCGGGTATTTGCGCAAAGACGAAGTGCGCAGGTCCGCCAACGTCATGTGGAAGGCATGGTTCGCGATCTGGGCGAACTGCAGCCCGGCGATGCGGTCACCCACGAGGAATATGGCATTGGTCGTTTTCAGGGGATGAGTACCCCTTTTGCGGCGCAAGGCGATGTCAACGAATATGTGGTGCTGGAATATGCCCAGGGAGATTTGGTGTATGTCCCGGCAGATCATCTGGATCGCATTGCCCGTTATGTGGGCAATGGGGCAGCAGAACCGGTGCTATCCCGCCTCGGCAGTCAACACTGGGATAAAGCCAAAGCCAGGGCCCGGGAAAAAGCCATTGATGCAGCCAGTGAGCTGCTGGACATATACGCCAGACGAGCGGCCCGCCAGGGCCGTGCTTTTGCAGCTCCAGATGAGTCTTATTGGGACTTTGTTTCCCGTTTCCCCTTTGAAGAAACGCCCGATCAACAACAAGCCATTGACGCCGTCATTGCCGACTTGATCAGCCCGCATCCCATGGATCGTCTGGTTTGTGGTGATGTAGGGTTCGGCAAAACCGAAGTGGCGTTGAGGGCAGCCTTTCTGGCCGCCCATGGCGGGGCACAGGTCGTGGTTCTGGTACCGACCACTTTGCTGGCTCAGCAGCACTATGAAAACTTTCAAAACCGCTTTGCCGGAATACCGCTGCGGATCGAGGTCCTGTCCCGTTTTCAGAAGGGCAAAACCCACAAGGAAATCCTGGCCGCCACCCAGGCCGGAGACGTCCGGATTCTGATCGGAACCCATCGCCTGCTCCAGAAAGATGTGGCTTTTAAAGACCTTGGCCTATTGATTCTGGACGAGGAGCACCGCTTTGGTGTGCGGCAAAAGGAGCAGATCAAGGCCCTGCGTGCCGAAGTGGATATTCTCACCCTGACGGCCACGCCTATTCCCCGCACCCTGAATCTGTCCCTGGCCGGATTGCGCGATTTATCCATCATCGCCACCCCACCCCAGCGTCGGCAACCAGTGCGTACTTTTGTGCAGATCTGGGAAGACGCTGTGGTCGTCGAAGCCTGTCAGCGAGAATTACATCGGGGCGGACAAATTTATTTTCTGCACAATGAAGTACGGGATATCGAACGCATGGCCAGCAACCTCAAGCGTCTGCTTCCCGAAGCCCGGCTCCGGGTCGCCCACGGGCAAATGCCTGAAGGCGAGCTGGAGGCGGTCATGCTGGATTTTTATCATCAACGCTTCGATATTCTGCTCAGCACCACGATTATCGAATCCGGTATCGACAATCCCCACGCCAATACCATACTCATCAATCGCGCCGATAAATTTGGTCTCGCGCAACTCCACCAGCTCCGGGGCCGGGTGGGACGTTCCCATCAACGGGCCTATGCGTATCTGTTTACCCCCGATGTACGCGCCATGAGTGATGATGCCCGGCGCCGCCTGGATGCCATTCAATCTCTGGAAGATCTGGGGGTCGGCTTTGCCCTGGCCAATCATGATCTGGAAATTCGTGGAGCCGGTGAACTTCTGGGCGAAGAGCAAAGCGGGCACATGGATGAAGTGGGTTTCACGCTCTTTATGGAATGGCTCAACGACGCAGTTGCCGCCATCCGTGCGGGCAAGGACCCCCGCAGCCCGGCCGAACAACGCGCCAGCGGACCGGAAATTCATCTGAATACGGCGGCACTGATTCCCGACGATTATCTGCCCGACGTGCACTTGCGTTTGCAACTATACAAGCGCCTCAGCGATGTCCGCAGTGATTCCGCCATTGGTGAAATCATGGTGGAAATGATCGACCGATTCGGGCCGTTGCCAGACCCGACCAGAACCTTGCTGTGCCAGACCCAGCTCCGCCTCCTGGCCAGCCAAATCGGCATTGATCAGATTGATGCCGGACCTTCCGGAGCACGCCTGCAATTCGCCCAGGAAAATCAGGTATCCCCGGAAAAAATCATTGCGCTTATTCAGCGTCCGCACAGTGTCTATCAGCTGGATGGCGGCCAACGCCTCAGAATTCGCCAGGATTTACCCGACGGCGAGGCACGCTGCCAAAAAATCATTCAACTCATTGAACCATTAAGGAGTAATGCATGAGCAGCACGCGCCTTGCCATATTGAGTCCCGCCGGACGTGGCCCCATGACTTTACCGTCCAGCATGGGACAATTTGTTCATAGTACGGAAAGCCATCAGGAACTCTGGGGATGCTGGCTACAAAGCTGGAATTTACCGGTTGCCGTCAGCGAAATTGCGCCGTTTCTGGATGAATTATCGCGGCAGGCCTTGCATCAGCAAAGAGAAGTTTTCTGGTCTCCCATGTCCAGTGTAGACAGCGTCTCCCGTATGGTATTGCGCGGCGCGGCGCAGCCCGAGGCGCTGCGCCGCGCATTGACGACCCTGCATCTTCAGAACAGCATGCCTGGCCGCATACTCCATGCCCAGGGCGATAGCCTGGCCATTGCCATTCACGGTCCTCATGGTCCGGTTCCTGCCGCCAATCGTGCCTTGGCCGACGCTCTGGAAGGCATCCAGCTTGATCTGGCCATAACACCACTTTGGGAAGCTGGTCACTTTAAGCTGTTGTTGACCGACATGGACTCTACCTTGATCAGCATTGAATGTATTGATGAAATGGCGGATCACCTGGGTCTCAAGCGGCAGGTTGCCGCCATTACCGAACGCTCCATGGCGGGTGAACTGGACTTTCAGACCTCCCTGCGCGAGCGGGTGCGCTTGCTCCAGGGCACACCCGCCAGCACCATCGACGCCATCATTCGCGAACGCCTGCAACTGAGTCCAGGCGCACGGGAACTCATCCAGGCAGCCAAGTCTCAGGGCCTGGAAACCGGTGTGGTTTCCGGTGGATTCACCCAGTTTACCCGCCATCTCCTGGAAATGCTGGATCTGGATTACGCCTTTGCCAATACCCTGGAAATTGTCGATGGTAAAATCACCGGGCAGGTTTTGGGTGATATTGTCGATGCCAACGCCAAGGCCGACCTTCTCGATTTGCTGGCCATCAGTGCCGGAACCGATGCCAGTCACTGCATTGCCATTGGCGATGGCGCCAATGATCTGCCGATGTTACGCAAGGCAGGTGTGGGTATTGCCTATCATGCCAAGGCGGTCGTCCGCGCTCAGGCCGATTTTCAGATTCGCTATGGCGGACTGGATACTGCAGCGCATTTTCTTGGCTGGTCGTGTGCTTAATCCTAAAAACGGCAGTTGCCGTGAATGCTTTTTGCTCCATTGTTCCTTGCCTGTTGTTCTAACGTCCATTGCGACTCGCGCCACCCCGGAGAATGAAAGAGAATGGGAGTGGGTGGCGGCGGATTGAGATCGCGCGAAATTTTGGTGACTTGATC
>NZ_JBYCKP010000486.1:0-1727 GCF_057473445.1 Acidithiobacillus sp. TH-A36
TTCATCACCGCCGACCAGAGTGGTCCCAAGCATCTGAACATGAAGCTGACCCGGGCCAAGCTGGAATCTCTGGTGGAAGACATTATTGACCGCAGTATGGCCCCCTGCCGGGTTGCCATGAAGGACGCCAACCTGTCCACCAGTCAGGTGACTGATGTGATTCTGGTGGGTGGTCAGAGCCGGATGCCCAAGGTTCAGGAAAAGGTCAAAGACTTTTTCGGTCAGGACCCGCGCAAGGATGTGAATCCCGACGAGGCGGTGGCCATTGGCGCAGCCATTCAGGGCGCGGTGCTGTCTGGCGACAAAAAAGACGTGCTGCTCATGGACGTCACACCCCTGTCTCTGGGTATTGAAACCCTGGGCGGCGTAATGACCAAGCTGATCGAAAAAAACACAACCATCCCGACCCGCAAGTCCCAGGTGTTTTCTACGGCAGAAGACAACCAGTCGGCGGTGACGGTACACGTTCTGCAGGGTGAGCGTGAGCTGGCCCGGGATAACAAATCCCTGGCACGCTTTGATCTGGCCGATATTGCTCCGGCGCCACGGGGTATGCCGCAGATTGAAGTGACTTTTGATATTGATGCCAACGGTATTCTCCATGTGTCGGCCAAAGACAACCAGACCGGCAAGGAGCAGTCCATCAAGATCACCGCCGGTTCCGGCCTCTCCGAGGAAGAAATCAAGCGGATGGTCGCCGAAGCCGAAGCGCATGCGGCTGATGACAAGAAGGCGCGGGCATTGATTGAAGCCCGTAACGAAGCGGATGCCAGCATTCACGGCGCACGCAAGGCGCTGACTGAACAGGCATCGGCACCGGAAGCGGACAAGGCCAAGGTTACTGAAGCCATTACGGCGGTGGAAACGGCCAGCAAGGGTGAGGACCCTGAAGCTATCAAAGGTGCCGTGGCGACCTTGATGGCGGCCATGTCCACACTGCTGCAAAGTGCGGCAGGCAGTCAGGCGGAGCCCGGCGCAACTGCTCAGGGTGAAGGGCAAGCCAAGGCGGATGATGTGGTCGACGCGGAGTTTGAAGAAGTCGATAAAAAGTAATTCAGACTTTGGTGATAAGGGGGCAGGATCTGGTATCCTGTCCCCTTGCCTGTTTCAGGATAAAAAATGGCTACACGCGATTATTACGAAATTTTGGAAATTACCCGCAGCGCCGACGATGGGGAAATCAAAAAATCCTACCGTCGTCTGGCGATGCGCTATCATCCTGACCGCAATCCCGATGATCCCAGTGCGGAAGATCGCTTCAAGGAAATCAGCGAGGCCTACGAGGTCTTGTCCGATGCTTCCAAGCGTCAGGCTTATGACCGCTTCGGACACGCCGGGGTGCAGGGTGGTGCTGGTCCCGGCGGCGGTTTTGGTGGCGGCTTCGGAGGTTTTGGCGGTGGCGCTGGCTTTGGAGATATTTTCGGGGATCTTTTTGAACAGGCTTTTGGCGGCGGTGGGCGTGGTCAGGATTCCGGGCGTGGCTCGGATTTGCGTTATGAGCTGGATCTGACGCTGGAAGAAGCCGCACTGGGCAAACAGGTCACTATTCAGATTCCCAGTTCCGCGCCTTGTGATGTTTGTCACGGTACCGGGGCAAAACCGGGCAGTAAGGTTGAAGATTGCAGCACCTGTGGGGGACGCGGTCAGGTGCGGATGGTTCAGGGCTTTTTCTCGGTGACGCGCCCCTGTCCGCAATGTAATGGCAGTGGTAAAACCATCAAGGATCC
>NZ_JBYCKP010000487.1:0-3285 GCF_057473445.1 Acidithiobacillus sp. TH-A36
GGCCATAACCTTGTTCAGTGCAGGGAGAATCTGCGCTATTGCTCGATCTTGTGAATCTCGATATATCCGATAAACGCTGCCGTTGTGCAGAGCATCATTTCCTATGACGAGATCGCTGGCAGAAAACGCTTTTTTAACCTTTATCGGAATAGACTTTTTCCATGCGACAGTACCATTGTGAAGAATTTGCACATGGTCATCCATCGTAATAGCTATTTCGTAGTAACGTGGAGTGAACATTCCGGCAATGGGAATGAGCCCCATGGCCATCGTTTTTCCAAGATCATAATGCACGATGGCTTCGTATTTATTGCCGGGAGTAGGAGAGACTTGGGTGCGAATTGCCCAACCAGTGCCTGAGAGAGACTTGACGATAACTGGTTTGCCACCAGATTTATCAATAGCACTCGACAGAAGTTTGCCAAAGTTTTCATTGATTTCTTTATGGGAAAAGGTCGCCTCTCGGCATTTGTGGGTTAGTGCCAGGATACATCCAGTCTGGACATCACCCCCTTGGGTGTATGTATAGATTGAAACTGTTTTACCAGCTACGTTCGAGGCTTGTGGCATTGGTCCGGAATAGTGCATGTTTGGACTGGAAGCGCATCCGGAAAGTAGGGCGACGGCAGATAGAAACGCTATAAGACGAACGGGCTTTTTGTGTTGCATTAAATCTTCCTTCTTTAATCAGGTTTGTATATGTACTACCAAGACCATTCCTGGTCGCCATCATCCAGCAGTAGGTCACTTAATGGCTGTACGTCCATTTGTGGATCGTAGCCCAGAAACCAGCCAGAACGCGGAGTTTGTCGCGCACTTTGGCCATCCGAGTCGTCAAGCATTTTGTTCCCCTTGCCTTGCGGGAGGCCATTCTCCATTTTTTGCCCTTTTAAGATACCATCTGTGCATGGCTGCATCGCTTACCGAATATTCTCCCATGGCAGACTTCCAGATCATTGGATGATTTTGGTCCCGTAACGTCTGTATCGTTTTTTGGATGTTCGCAATCGACGGTTTTTTCTTTGTTTTTTCAGCGTAAAAATCCAAAGCTGTGGCGTCATACGGACGGAAGTTTTCTCCCATTTCCAGCATTCGCCAAACTATAGCCCTGCCCAGTGGCGTCAGTGCCAGGAATGCGTTTGCCATCTCATCCTCATCGCGCTTTTGCTGTAGCAAGGCTTCATCCATCACCATGCTTTCAAATCGTTCCGATGTGTTGGCTAAAGGGCTGAGAGCATCGGTGACAGCGGTCATGATAAGTTGGGGACGGTTCCCAAATAGCTGAAACGCCTGGAAAAGGGTATCCACATGAACAGGGATAAGGTCGGGCCGCACGGCTTCAATTTCCTGCGCGATGAACGCGATAAAGTCCTGATCCAGTTCAGGCATGTGCCCTACCTGAGAGCCAAAAAACGGGGATGAATTGCCATGTACCAGGTGCAGCAATTTATCCCGGTCGGATCCGGACATTATCAGCATGAGCTGAACAAGGCCGGGAGCGTTGATCTGATCTCGTGCGGATTTTAAGGCAACCATAGTATTGCGCCCGCGCTCGCTGGTCAGTGCGTGCTGCGCTTCGTCGATTATTAAAGCAACAGGGCTTTTCGCTGCCTCTATCATTGCCCGTAGTGCGTCCGTCAAGGTAATAGTGTCTGCCTGATCGGGATGGTTAAACCCCAGGGAAACGCCCGGAATGGTAACTTTGTCCAGTCTGGTGTTCTTGGTAATCTTGTTAAAGGCGGTGTTTGTCTTGGCTACGGCTTTGCCAATGGCATCAGCGATAATAACACCGGGATCACTGTCCAGGTTGGACCAAAGATCCACATAGATGACATGCACCCCCTGCTGTTCCAGTGCAGGTTTGAGATCCATGCGTAAGAAAGTGGTCTTTCCTGTCCTGCGCGGAGCCGCTAGAAACAAACCATTGTGGGTATCTCCAAATAAGGTTTTACCCATGCAGGATTCGATCATTTCCAGGGCGAGCTTAGGTCTCGGAAAGTGTTTCAAGGCAGTTATACCTGTTTTATGCTAAAAAGTATAATTTATTCTATCACGGTATAACGCGGCGATCCAGAGCCTTTGCAACTTGTAGTTACCTGAATGCGCGAAAAGCCCCGTCGTTCAGGGCGGGGTAGATGCCCGCGTCTATTCCGGCCACCAGTCAGCTAACACTTGCGCTGCATCCCAGACCGGAGTGACAGGGAAAGTGGATTCAGGCAGACCCGTTTCGATTGCCGCCAGCCGTCTGGCATCGCTCCATTCGCTTAATACGGCATTGTCTGCGACCTGCTTTAGGCTCGGAGATTGTTCCAGGACTTTAGCCAAGTCCTTGCGCTGGATGAGGATCGTGGCTTGCCAACTGGAAGTACGCTTTTCCGGCTGCCACTGCCACTTCATCAAATGAACAAGAATGACGCTCACACGACTTTCGACTTCCCGGCGATCACGCTTACCCATGGACTCCAATTCCTCAGCCGTGTTTTCCCAATCCATCCAGTCAGGCCTGAAACTGCGTAACGCCTGCGCTTGCTGCTGTGTCCAGGCATGGAAATCCAGGTCGTAAGCTGATTGGTGATCAATCTTTAATGCTGTGGACATATTTGCCCCCTAGTAATGCTGCAACAGTGGCGGTGTTTTCTAGGCCGCAACCATGTTTTGCCGTTGGTCCTCGATGATGATTCCTGCGCCAAGGGTTCTTAACGCCGCGATAACGCCATCAATACGGGATGCGTGATCCACATTTACCTGAATGCGCGAAAAGCCCCGTCGTTCAGGGCGGGGATGGATAGCGCCTTCCGCTCGTGTTCTGTTCCCGTATTTCATTTTAACCCCTTATTCTGTATAATAAAACCATGCGAATACAAAAGGCTGTGCGCTATCGACTGGAACCGACGCCAGAGCAGGAATCACTTCTGGCGCGGGCGGCGGGTTGCGTGCGCTTCGTCTGGAATCGTGCCCTGGCGATCCAGAAATCCTATCTGGATTCCGGCTGCGGCATCCTGAATTTCGCTGATCTGTGCAGCGTGCTCACCACCTGGCGCAATGGCGCATCTTTCGGTTTTCTGGCTGAGTCGCCCTCGCAACCCCAGCAGCAGGCACTCAGGCACCTTGACAGGGCCTTCAAGGAAGCCTTTAATTCCGCCAATCCCAAGCGATTCCCGGTCTTCAAGAAAAAAGGCCGGAACGACAGCTTGCGCTATCCGAATCCTGAGCATATCAAGTTCGACCTGCACAGCAGGGATGCGGATGGACGGCATCGGCTTGCGCGGATATTTCTGCCGAAGA